>JBECKW010000282.1:0-29948 GCA_040235505.1 Desulfobacterales bacterium | reverse complement strand
AAACACGATCCATTCCAGTGAGGTGGAAGGATATCATTTGACGTACCAGCTGTTTGAATTGAAACCGACCGGGCAGGAAACCCAGCCGGCCCATCATCTGATGGTCACCATCACGGACCAGAACGGCCAGGCCGTGGAAAACGCCAAGGTGGGATATTTCGTAACGGGACCTGACGGAAAGGACCAGAAACTCATGACCATGGGCATGGGCGGCGGATACGGCGCCAACCTCGATTTAAGCCTCAGCGGCGACTATGTCATCAAAACCAAAGCCGTGGCCGGCGATAAAAAGCTTATGGATTCGTTTAGTTATAAGAAAAAATAGGCACAAAGGCACAGAGGCACAGAGGCACAAAGTGAAGGGCGTAAAGGCAGGAGCACAAAGCAAAAACGGGTGGGATGGCGGTTCTGCTGTTAACCAAAGCCGTTAACTTTGTGCCTCTGTGCCTCTGTGCCTAAGCCTTTACTCCCCAAAATCCCCTTGACTAATCCCATGCAATTGTTAAAAGTTCCGGTCTGATGCGACAGCTTTAACTCACGAATAGGTGAATTCCCATGGCTTTTGAAACGGTGATCGGGCTTGAAGTGCATGCCCAACTGAAAACCCGGACGAAAATTTTTTGCGGCTGCTCCACGGCTTTCGGGGCGGCGCCGAACGAAAATACCTGCCCGGTATGCCTGGGGATGCCGGGTATGCTCCCGGTGCTCAATAAAAAAGTGGTGGAGTATGCCATGCGTATGGGGCTTGCGACCCATTGCAAGATTGCCCATTCGAGCCGGTTTGCCAGGAAGAATTATTTCTACCCGGATCTTCCCAAGGGATACCAGATTTCCCAGTACGAGCTTCCCCTCTGCCACGATGGGCATATCGATATCGAAATAGGCGACGATGTCCGCCGGATCGGCATCAACCGGATTCACATGGAAGAGGATGCCGGAAAGCTCACCCATGACCCCAACCGCCCCGTCAGTTTCGTGGATTTCAACCGGACCGGTGTGCCGCTCATCGAGATCGTGAGCGAGCCGGACATCCGCAGCCCGGAGGAAGCCGGAGCCTACCTGCGGCATCTGCGGAGCCTGCTTCGGTATCTTCGGATCAGCGACGGCAACATGGAGGAGGGAAGCTTTCGCTGTGATGCCAACGTGTCCATCCGCCCGAAGGGCGAGAGCGAACTCGGCACCCGAACCGAACTAAAGAACATGAACTCCTTCAAGAATGTGGAAAAGGCGCTTCATTACGAAATCCAGCGGCAGCGGGAAATCGTTTCCGACGGCGGAAAGGTGGTCCAGGAAACCCGACTCTACGACGCCGAGAAAGACAGGACCTTTTCCATGCGCAGCAAGGAAGAGGCCCACGATTACCGGTATTTCCCGGATCCGGACCTGCTGCCCCTGGAGGTGGATGATGCCTGGATCGAAACGGTTCGTGCCGACCTTCCCGAACTTCCCGGGGACCGGAAGCAGCGATTCATGCAGCAGTTCGAACTTTCCACCGCGGACGCTGAATTTCTGACCGGCAGCCGTGAAACGGCCGATTATTTCGAGGCCTGTCTGGCGGAATTTCAAAGCCCCAAACTCACGGCCAACTGGATCATGGGGCCGCTCATGGCGTTTCTGAACACCGAGGGAAAAAGCATCGAGGCTTCCCCGATTTCACCGGATGCCCTGGCCGGTTTGTTGAAACTGCTGGATGAGGGGGTTATCAGCGGGAAAATTGCCAAAACCGTTTTCGACGAAATGGCCGTTTCCGGAAAGCCCGCCAAACAGATCGTGGAAGAAAAGGGCCTGGTTCAGGTCCAGGATGTATCGGCCATCGAATCCGCCGTTGACAAGGTGCTGGCGGCAAGTCCCCGGGAAGTGGAGGCCTTTAAAAACGGAAAAACCAAATTGATGGGATTTTTTGTGGGCCAGGTGATGAGAGAAACCCGTGGAAAAGCCGATCCGAAGATCGTGAACGAGGTGCTTTCGCGAAAATTGAAGTCCTGACAATCCTGCCGATGAAAAATGAAAGGGGGTATTCCATCTGGAATACCCCTTTTGGTTCGTTTCGAAAGCCCTGATCGCTTAGAGAAGGATGTTTGCTGTCAAGCTGCCCGGCCTCCCGGCAACGGGGATCAGAAATTTATCTCCCAGACAGCACCGGCGTAAAAAGACTGCTGTGATTCTTCCGTATTGGTATCTTGGTTGAGATTCTTGATTCGTTCCACCTGCCCGACTTCGGGTTTCACCTGGACGCCGGGGGCAACGGCCAGAATCGCCTGGGCATATACCGCGTAGACCTCTTCCGTTTGCTCGGTTTCCTTGTTCTTATCCTTCATTCTGCCGAAACCGCCGCCCAATGCAATGGAGTTGTTCAACTGGTAGCCCGCGGACGCCTCGAATCCGTATGCATTCGTGTCGAGGCCCTGGTCGTTGTCCCGGGGAGCGTTCGGACTCCCCAGCCTGTTGGTGAGTGTTTCAAGCGGGCGGCCGACAAAAGCGTTTCCCTTGACATAGGCGGAGTCGAAGTCAAAACCGATGCCGATAAACATGACAGAAGATGCAATATTCAAGGAATCCGAATTATCGCCGAACAATTCATCCTTGATCATGGATCGCGGATCTGTCAGGTAGTTTTTAGTTTTGATGCCGGTGTTGATATTGAAACGAGTCGTTGCCCGATTGTCGTCCTTATTGAAACTGTCGGTATTGTTCGATACGTCCAGGAGAGAGATAACGAACTGGTTAAGCTGGATCGGAACAAAAGGGGCAAGGCTGCGGCTTGATAAAGCCTGCATGGATCCGTCGGAAGAAACGGTGAGAACGGTGGCAAAGGGTTTGTCGTCGATTTTCAGCGCAGATGCATTTTTTCCGCTATCCCCGGAAAAAGACCACTGTGCGGCAATCCCGAACATTGGAAAGGCAATGATACATATTGCCGAAATTATGATCGACAGAATCTTCTTCACCTAATTCTCCTTTATGGTTCCCCTGTTTTTATGGGTAACAGAGGTAAATAGAAAAGTCAAGCAAATGAATTTGTCGGGTCGATAACCTCCTTTTTTGTAACAGGAAATTAACTCACGAGGGCATTCAGGGTTTTAAATTCAACCCCGCTTTTTGGCGCAGCGAAAACAGATGGTTCAAGGGGCCTGCGCCCTTTCCGATCTCAAGGGCATTGGCAATACATTCAGTCACATAACTTTTGGCAAGCGCCACCGCATCCGCCGGAGCGTAGCTGTCCGCAAGAAAAGCGGTAATGGCCGAAGAGAGGGTGCAGCCGGTGCCGTGGGTGTGGGGGGTTGCGATTTTTTCGCTGTGAAATTCGTGAAATGTCGATCCATCAAACAGCACGTCCGTGGCTTCGGAGGCCAGATGCCCGCCTTTGACGAGCACATACGGGGCCCCCAGACGATGAAGGCGGCGGGCTGCCTGCTTCATGTCCTCCGGAGTTTGAATCGCAAGACCCGACAGCACCTCCGCTTCCGGAATGTTGGGGGTAATCATCGTTGCCAGGGGGAAAAGCCTGTTTACAAGAGCGTTCACGGCGTCCGGCGATAATAGTCGAAACCCGCTTTTTGACACCATCACCGTATCCACAACGATTGGAACGGGATGATATCGGGCCAGGGTTTCGGCAATGGCAAGGATCGTGTCCAGACGGGAAACCATGCCGATTTTGACGCCGTCCACGCGGATATCATCGAAAACAGCCGCGATCTGTCCGGAAACGATGTCGGGTCTTAGATCCTGGGAGTCTCGAACGCCCTGGGTGTTTTGCACCGTCACCGCCGTAATCGCACTCATGCCGAACCCTCCCAGGGCGGCGAATGTTTTCAAATCGGCCTGTATCCCGGCACCTCCGCTGCAGTCGGAGCCAGCAATTGTGAGCAGGTGTTTCATCATCGTTTCCTGTCATCGGTGTCCGGCTGAAATCGGATCCCCGGACATGTTCTCGGGCCTTTCTGTCCGTTGGGTTTAAGGTCATCCAGAAAGAGAATGCCATGCTATCATGAAATAAGGGCCTCGAAAATAAATAATTCCGAGACACTGATCCGAGATTCTGGCCGGATTGGAAAATAAGGAACCGGAACATGCTCCGAATCCGGGAAAACCCCAAAGTATTTCCTCTTTGTTTAAAAAGTTAAACGAATTTAACATATTAATATATCAGTTAAATTTATGATATATGGCAGGGCCCCTATCAGGAGTTCAAAATTTTGAACTTCTCCGCTATTTTATGAATTCTCAGTGAAGTCCATATGTTACACGGAGATTTGGGAGTCGGGTCCAGGATCATAAACTTTTAAGGCGTGGGAGCGTTGGTTTATGGTCAAGTTAAAAAGCGGTCGTTGAACAATAATATATATAGTTTTCAATTGCATATATTTGCATTGGAGTTTTTTTGCTGGATATGGCAAGCTTCTTGCTTGGATATATAGCGAAACCAGATAATTTTTTCATCTGTTCTCCTCCTTTACGGCCGACTAAAAGTGGGCTTAGTTGGTCGTTCACTTCTCCTCCTAAAAGTGGCTGATTGGGATGGGCTCAATCAGCCACTTTTTTTTATTTAAACACCGGGCATTGGATGTCCGCCTCTTTTAAATCCACTTCCCCTATTTGTCCGCAGGGCAATTGCATGCAGGATGTTACGAAGTCATCGGGGTCGGAATCGTTATCGGTATCGGGATTGAAAAAGGCTCGATAGCGATACCGATACCGATAGCGACTCCGATCATGACATCATCCGATTTTACATGCGATCGCCCTATATTTGTCCGGATTTATCCTTGACACTGAACAGGTGTTTGATTATAGATTCCTCTTTGGATCAATCGACGCACACATCCCAAGGGCGACAGCTTGCTGTACAAGAGGCAGTCTGGTTTTTCCCTTTAGGTTCATTTCATGTGGATAGAGGGAGAGGTTTTTTTCATGCGGCTGGAGAATCTGCTGGTTCGAAACAAGCGCAGTATTCTGGATGATTGGTTTCAACAACTGGTTGAAACCTATCCTGCTGATTCCGCTCAATTCCTGAAGCGGGAAAACGATCCCTTCGCAAATCCAATGGGTTCCACCGCCAAATCCGGCCTTGAAGCGGTTTTTGGCGAACTTCTCGGGGAAATGGATCCCCAAACGATGTCGGATTTTCTGGATCCCATCATTCGATTTCGCGCAATTCAAAACTTTACCCCCTCTCAGGCCACGGGCTTCATTTTTTCCCTAAAAAAGTCCATCCGAAAGGTTCTTAAGAAAGATATTTCCGAGCAGGGGTTGTTAGATGAATTGCAGGCATTTGAAATGAGAATAGACGAGCTGGCGTTGCTCGGCTTCGATATTTATATGGAATGCAGGGAGAAAATATATCAACTCAAGGAAAAAGAAGTGAAGAATCGGGCGCTGCTTGCCTTCAGTCAGGAAGGGTTGATCGGCAACAGACCGGGTTAAGGTCCGGCGCTTCAACAACAAGTGAGGTGATAGTATATGAATGTCAATTACGTGGTTTCACTGATTGCAGTGATGGTCCTTGCTCTGCTCGGTTACGTGGGTGCGGGTCCGCTGGGGCTTCAGGGGGTTTTCGGCATCATCATCCCCTACCTGGCCGTCGTGATCTTCATCTGCGGCGTGTTTTACCGGATCGTCAGATGGGCCAAGTCACCGGTGCCGTTTCGGATCACCACCACCGCCGGTCAGCAGCAAACGTTGCCGTGGATCAAACAGGATAAGTTTGAAAATCCGTCCAGTACCGGGGGCGTCATCGTCCGCATGCTGCTGGAGATTTTTCTTTTCCGTTCCCTGTTTCGAAACACCAGCGCCAAACTGAATGCCGGCGGCAAGCTCAGTTTCGGGCTGGAGAAATGGCTGTGGCTGTTTGCGCTGGCCTTCCACTATGCACTTCTGACGGTCATTCTCAGGCACCTTCGGTTTTTTCTGGAACCGGTCCCTTACGGCCTCCAGCTTCTTGAAGGCCTGGACGGGTTCCTCCAGGTGGGACTTCCGGGCCTCATGCTTTCGGGCGTGGTGCTCCTGGGGGCGGTGACCTTCCTGTTCCTTCGGCGGCTTTTTATCGGCCGGGTCCGCTATATTTCCCTTGCCTCGGATTATTTCCCGCTGTTCTTGATTTTTGCCATCGCCTTCTCGGGTCTTCTGATGCGCTATTTTACGAAGGCGAACGTGGTCCAGATCAAGACGCTTACCATGAGCCTTGTCACCTTTCACCCGGCGATTCCGGAAGGCGGCATCCACGTCATTTTTTATATTCACCTGTTCCTGGTCAGTGTGCTGCTTGCCTATTTCCCATGGAGCAAGCTCATGCACATGGGCGGTATTTTTCTGAGTCCCACCCGGAACATGACGGGAAATACCCGGGCGGCGCGGCATGTCAATCCGTGGAATTATCCCGTCAAGGTTCATACGTATCAAGAGTACGAGGACGAGTTCAGGGAAAAAATGATAGAGGCTGGCCTGCCAGTGGAAAAGGAGTAGCGAATGTCAGACGAACTTCTGAAACCTGATGAGCTTTCATCGAAAATAGACTACCGCCCCCCGCGAACCGGCTGGATGGATACCAAGCCGGAGATTCGCAAGGGAATGTACTGCTATGCGGCAAACCCCAAAAGCGTGGAATATGTCGGGATGCCCAACGCGCGGCAGTGGAATCCCGTGGAGGACGACTGGCACCTTCCGGAAAACTGGAAGGAGATTGTCCTGGACGGCCTGCGGGATCGCATCGACAAGTTCCGCTCCCTCAAACTTTTCATGGACATCTGCGTAAGGTGCGGCGCCTGCGCCGATAAATGCCATTTCTTCCTGGGCTCCGGCGATCCGAAGAACATGCCGGTGCTCCGGGCCGAGCTGCTTCGCTCGGTTTACCGGCGGGAATATACCAGGGCCGGCAAGATCATGGGGAAAATGGTGGGCGCCCGGGATCTCACGGTGGAGGTGCTCAAGGAATGGTGGTACTACTTCTTCCAGTGCACCATGTGCCGCAGGTGTTCGGTGTTCTGCCCCTACGGCATCGACACGGCGGAAATCACGTTTCTCTCCCGGGAACTTCTGAACCTCCTGGGCCTGAATATCGACTGGATCGCCACCCCCGTGGCGAACTGCTACCGCACCGGAAACCACCTCGGAATTCAGCCCCACGCCTTCAAGGACATGCTCGACTTCTTCGTGGACGATATCGAGGAGATCACCGGCGTCCGGATGGAGCCTTCTTATAACAAGAAGGGGGCGGACGTGCTGTTCATCACGCCCTCGGGGGATGTGTTCGCCGACCCCGGCACTTACACCTGCATGGGATACCTCATGCTCTTTCATTACCTGAAGGACATGGGGCTCGATATCACCTGGAGCACCTACGCGTCGGAGGGCGGCAACTTCGGCTCCTTCACGAGCCACGAGATGATGAAGCGCCTGAACTCCAAGATGTACGCCGAGGCCAAGCGGCTGGGGGTCAAATGGATTCTCGGCGGCGAGTGCGGCCATATGTGGCGGGTGATTCATCAGTACATGGACACCATGAACGGACCGGCGGATTTCATGGATGATGTACCGGTGAGCCCGATCACGGGCACCCGGTTTGAAAACGCCCGGGCTACTAAAATGGTGCATATTTCAGAGTTTACCGCGGATCTCATCAAGCACGGGAAGCTCAACCTGGATCCGAGCCGCAACGACCATCTGAAAGTGACATTTCACGACTCCTGCAATCCCTCCCGGGGGATGGGGTTGCTGGAAGAGCCACGGTACGTGATCCAGAGCGTGTGCAACAATTTCTACGAAATGCCGCGAAACACCATTCGGGAACAGACCTTCTGCTGTGGAAGCGGATCGGGGCTAAATGCCGGGGAGAACATGGAACTGCGAATGATCGGCGGATTCCCCCGGGCCAACGCGGTCAAATATGTCCATCAGAAATACGGGGTGAACATGCTGGCCTGCGTCTGTGCCATCGATCGGGCCGCACTGCCCACACTCATGGAATACTGGGTTCCCGAGGTCGATGTCACCGGGGTGACGGAACTGGTGGCCAATGCGCTGATTTTACCCGGGGAACAAGAACGAACCACAGACCTGCGCGGTGAACCGCTACCGGGAATGGAGGAGGATGATGGCGAAGCGTAAAATGTTCAACAAAGGGCTTATTTCGGCCGGCCTGATCGTGTTCGTGGTGGTGGCGACATCGCCGTTCTGGCTCAATTTCGGAAACGCGGAGGCGCCTCCGGAAGTCGTGTTGACCGCGAAGGCCAAGGCCGCTGGAAGCTGCGTGCGGAGCCTCGATTATATGAAACGCTACCACATGCAGCTTCTCAACACATGGCGGACTTCGGTGGTCCGGGATGGAAATACTGTTTACGTGAACAGTGAGGGCAAAAGCTACACGATGAGCCTCACCAAAACCTGCCTGGACTGCCATTCCAACAAGGCTGAATTTTGCGACAGGTGCCACAATTACGCATCGGTCACCCCTTACTGCTTTGATTGCCATATCGAGAATCCGAAGGAGACGCAATGATGGACAGCAGCAGACGAAACCTTTTGAAACTGGCCGGATTGTCGGTGGTGGGGTTGAGTGCCGCACCGGTGTTGAAAACTTGGGCTTCCGGCGGCAGCGAGACCGAAACGGAGACGCAGCCGCGCTTGCTGCCAAACCCCGACGCACTGACCGCAACACGATGGGGCATGGTGGTCGATACCCGCAAAATCTCGTCCCCCCGGGATCTTGACCCCCTGGTCGAAGCGTGCAAGCGGGCCCACAATATTCCGACCTTTCAGGACAAGGATCATGAAATCAAGTGGATCTGGGAAGAGGAGTTCGAACACGCATTTCCCATGAAGGATGACGACTACCTGAGCCAGCGGGTATCGTCACTGACGTTTCCGGTCCTGTGCAACCACTGCAAAAATCCGCCCTGTGTCCGGGCATGTCCCACAAAGGCGACCTTCAAGCGGGAATCCGACGGTATCGTGCTCATGGATTACCACCGCTGCATCGGTTGCCGGTTCTGCATGGCGGCCTGCCCCTATGGCTCCAGAAGTTTCAACTTCCGCGACCCGCGGCCGTTTATCAAGGAGATGACTCCCGACTATCCCACCCGCACCAAGGGTGTCGTGGAGAAATGCGATTTCTGCGTCGAGCTGTTGGCCGTGGGGAAACTCCCCGCCTGTGTGGAAGCCTCCAACGGGATTCTGACCTTCGGTGATCTGGACGATCCGAATTCGGAAGTCAGACTTCTTCTGGGTGCCAACTACACCATCCGCCGGAAAGAGACGCTGGGAACCGAGCCGAACGTTTATTACATCGTATGAGGTGCATATGCTTGAACTGTCTTTAAAAGGAAACAGACGATATTACGGATGGATGGCGGTCCTGGTGGTAGTGATCGGGATCGGCTTCCGTTTCTACCTGAAACAGCTAGACTTCGGCTTGGGAATCACCGGAATGAGCCGGGACGTTACCTGGGGGTTTTACATCGCCCAGTTCACCTTTCTGGTGGGGGTAGCCGCCTCGGCCGTGATGCTGGTGCTGCCCTATTACCTGCATAACTACAAGGCGTTCGGCAGGATCACCATTCTGGGGGAATTTCTGGCCGTGGCCTCCGTGGCCATGTGCATGCTCTTTATCTTGGTCGACATGGGGCAACCCAAGCGGGTCCTGAACGTCTTTCTGTACATGACGCCGCACTCGATGCTGTTCTGGGACGCCAGCGTACTGACCGGCTACCTGCTTTTAAACATCGTGATCGGCTGGCAGGTGCTGGAAGCCGAGCGAAACGGCGTGGCGCCGCCCAAATGGGTCAAACCCTTTATCTATATTTCCATCCCCTGGGCCGTGAGCATTCACACCGTCACCGCGTTTCTTTACTGCGGCCTACCGGGCCGCGGATTCTGGCTCACCGCCATTCTGGCCCCCCGGTTTCTGGCGTCGGCCTTTGCGGCAGGTCCTTCGTTCCTGATTCTGCTGTGCCTGATGATTCGAAAGCTCACCAAGTTCGATCCGGGAAAGGAACAGATTCAAACCCTGGCCAAGATCGTCACCTACGGCATCATCATCAATGTGTTCTTTTTTCTCTGCGAGGTCTTTGTGGCCCTCTACAGCCAGATTCCGGAACACGTGGAGCATCTGAAATATCTGTTTTTCGGGCTTGAAGGCCACGGCGTCCTGGTCCCCTGGATGTGGTCCTCCCTCGCCCTGATGGTGATCGGGATTATCCTGCTGGTGACTCCCTCAGCCCGGAAAAACGAGGCGGCCCTGGCGGTGGCCTGTGTGGCGGTATTTATCGGCACCTGGATCGACAAGGGGCTAGGGATGATCTCCGGCGGGTTCGTGCCCTCTCCGCTGAATTACGTCCACGAATATGTGCCCACCGGTCCGGAGCTCATGATTTCCCTGTCGGTGTGGGCCGTGGGATTTTTCGTCCTGACCTTCCTTTTCAAGATGGCGGTTGGGGTCAAGGAGGAAGTCCGAGCATAAAAAAAGGTTCCAGGTTGCAGGTTTCAGGTTCCAGGCTCAGGGGCAATCTTTCGCCTCCGGCTCGGATTGCTTTTGAATCGTTGAGGAGTGAAACGACCTCGACGCAGTTTCGTTGAAACCTGCAACCTGAAACTTGCAACCTGTTGTACCCCCAACCTGCGACCTGTTGTACCTGCAACCTTTCTATTCATATTTCCATTCAACCAAACAGCTTTTCCTGCCGATAAGATATAAGTACTATATCGAATTTCTTGCGAACCGAATTGATTGACGGGGGTGTGCAGGTGGAAACTAAATCGGATTCTTCCGGGGAAAGGGCGACCATTATCGCCGAGGCAGCCCTTTCCGCCATAAAAAAACTGGACACCGAAAAGAAAATTCTCAGCATCGGGGAACTGGCATCGGTGATCCAGTTCGATCCGAGGATGGCGGACATTTTGGGCCTGTCTACCGGGTTGGGACAATTTCAAAAGGATGAGATCCTTCGGCAGAAAAAACAGATCGAAGACCTGAAGGGTCAACTGCAGGAAAACATAACCAAACGCCGGGCAATGATCGCGCAACTCGATGTCGCGGAACGGCAGGCGGTCAAAATAAACGAGTTCATGTTTCGTGCCTTTCCGGTGCTGTTGAAGTACGTGAATGCCGGTGAGAACAAGCAGCTGAAAAACACCTTTTCGCAGATTCAGGGCCTGCTGCTGAAAAAAGCCGCCCTTCATGAGCTGGATGCCGCCTTTCAGCAACTGAAGGATTTCGCGCTGAAAGAAGAGCTGGAAACAGGGAAGGAAACGGAACCTGCCGCCGAATCGCCGGACGAAGCCTCTTTCAAACATCCGGCGCACAAGCCGGAGTCACTGTTAAACCGTTTCAAGAAAAAATATCTGAAACTCGTCGACCACCTGAAGTTCTACCTGGACCAGGCCGGCCTCAAGGATATCGCGGTAATTGAACAGCGTCTCCGGAGTGCGATCGAGGCTTACGATTTACTGGACATTCAACAGAGGCTTCGCGACCTTCTCAAGGCCTTTGTCCATCGTACGGGGCTCGAGCGGGATCAGATGGCGGGGTTTATCCTGGAGGTCGGGGAGCGCCTCGTGGAAATGGAGCGGCTGTTTTGTCTTTACACCGCTTCACTTCAGAAAACCGGTGAAGCCGGCACCGCCTTCACCGCCGCCATCGAAAATGAAATGACCCGGATACAGGATGCCGTGGACGTTACGAAGAATCTCGAAGAATTGAAATCCAAAGTGCTGGGCAGCATCGGCCTCATCAAAGAAGCGATCGAAAAGAAGCGGAAGGATGAATGGGAACAGGCCCAGAAAGCGGACGAGGAAATGTCGTCCCTCAATAAAAGCATCGAGCGGATGAAACTTGAAATCGCATCCGCGAAAAAGCGGAACAAGAGACTGGAAACGGAAATCCTGATGGATCCCCTGACACAGATCCACAGCCGGCGGGCCTATGAACTCCGTGTTGAAGAAGAGATGAAACGCTACCACCAGGACCGGCGAGCTTTTTCCCTGCTGCTGCTGGATGTGGATAATTTCAAGGACATCAACGACCGCTACGGGCATCCCGTGGGCGATGGTTGTTTGAAGGGAATCGTTAAAAGAATCCGCCCGCTTCTGAAGGATGTGGATTTCCTGTCCCGTTTCGAAGGGGACGAATTCGTGGTTGTTTTACCCGGATCCGGTGTGGCCGCCGCCGGGATGGTGGCCGAAAAGATTCGGGCATATATCGCAAAGACGGCTTTTCTCCACAAGGGAGAACATGTCAAGGTGACCATCAGCATCGGTATCGCGGAAGCTGGCCCCGAGGATAAATCTGCAGCAGCCCTTTTCGGCCGGGCTGAAAAGGCCCTCTACAGGGCAAAGGAGGCGGGGCGAAACCGAGTGGTGTCCGGATGATCCGGCAAAGCCGGATGCCGGATGCCGGGATGCTGGGAGGCGGGACGGCTGGGATGCTGGGATGCTGAAAACCACGAACTAAAGACTTGTCACCACGAAGAACACGAAGAGCACGAAGAAGAGTTAAAAGGTTTTGCAATATATTTATTTTCTTCGTGTCCTTCGTGCTCTTCCATGGTGAAGTAATTTTTTTGTCTATGAAAATTAAAAGGGCGGCTTTTTGGAATAAGCCGCCCTTAATCTTTTGATTTTCCGGTCAAACCCCGAGGAGTCGCCGGAGGGATGGTGGACCTTATTTGATAACAACCTTTGCGGGGCGAACCACAAGCCCCGGGAAGGAGTAGCTGTTGGTGAAGGAGATGTTGTCCTGGGCTCCCCAGTAGAAGTTAAACTGCCATGCATGGTTGGGATAGATGGCGTACTGGGTGCCTGACCAGTAGATGACGGGGTTCAGGTTTTTAAAGGGGCCTTTGTTTTTCAGGCCGGCGAATCCCTTCGCCACATTTCCCTTGGTGTCGTAGTAACCGACATTTCCGAGGGATTTGTAAAAGAGGTGGCCCATCTCGCTGCTCGTGATGTTGAAACCCGCCGTCGTGGTGCCGTCATAACCGTTTTTCCGCGCACCGTCCACCGTGTCCGGAAGACGCCAGTCGCCGGTCCATTCCACCGATACTCCCGGATCGAGATGATAGGTCAGGATACCGGGTTTGTTCAGACTGACGGCCCAGTCCACCTGGTCGGGCCACTCCTTGCTGCCGGCGCTGTAGTCGATCCAGACCAGATTCGTGTCGTCTTCGTAAATCAGGCCGAACTCGTTGCCGGTGGCGGTGGTACCCCCTCCGCCGGCAAACCCGCCGCCCGGTCCCTGCTGATTTGAAAGAACATCCTTGCTCATGGTGACCGTGCCGATCTTGATCAATTTGGCGTTGGCCAACCCGGAAAAAGCTATCATCGCAAACAGCGCCAATGCCGTCACTATAAATTTCTTCATAATGGTCCCTCCTTATATCTGAGCCGCTGCGAAATACGCGCTGCGTACGGATTTTTGAACATTGCCGCCCTTGACGGTGCAGTCGCCGACCGCATAGTAGGCCTTGGTCGGGCAGGTGCCGAACGCCGCCGCCTCATCCGTCCTGGCTTTGAGGCCGCCCCAGATGACGACGCTGTCGCCCTTGACGGATTTTTCGGCCCCCGAGGCGTCCTTGTAATAGACCTTTTTGCCCGAAATGCGGGTGGGGATGACCGACGTGAGATAATCGAAGTTTTTCATGTGATCGTAAGTATCGATGATAAACTCGGGATAATGCACCCGGTCCAGCCGGAGAAGCTCCTTCTCGGGGGACAGAACCATCACGTTATGGCCCTTTTCCGCCAGGTACATGGCGGTCTCGACCCCCCACTCGCCGCCGCCGATAAAGACCACGTCTTTGCCCAGCTCATCCTGCCGGCCGTAAACCTCCAGGCCGGTCATGACATTCTTTGCGTCCGATCCGGGCATTTTCGGGTGGGACGGTTCGGCGCCCAGGGCGGCGATGACCGCATCATAGCCCTTGGCCTTGATCATTTCAGGGGTCGCCGTGGTGTTGAGTTTCACCGTTACGCCTTTTTTGTTCACCATGCGGATCAGGTAATCCTTGTATTCCTTGAGGGTCCATTTGTATTTGGAATAATCAGAATGTTTCAAAAGTCCGCCCAGTGCGTCGCTCTTTTCGTAGAGGGTCACCTTGTGCCCTCTTTCGGCGGCCGTGATCGCCGCTTCCATTCCGGCGGGGCCTCCGCCGATGACGGCGACTGTCTTCTGGAAAAGCGGGGGGGTGATGGTCTTTACGGTGGAATCGAGACCCAGTCTCGGATTGACGGAACATACGGTCACCCACGGCCCGTTCATGGAAAGGCCATGGCATTTGTTGCACAGGATGCAGGGCTTGATCTCGTCGCCCCGGCCGTCGTAGAGCTTCTGCCCGTATTCATCGTCGGCGTTCCAGGCCCTGGCCAGCACCACCATGTCGATCAAGCCTTCGGACATGAACTTCTCGGTGAGGTCCGGGTTATGGTATCCGCCGTTGGGAGCCAGGAGCATCTTCACGCCCGCATCCTTCATGGCCTTGCAGATCTTGAGGGTCAGGGGCCTGTCCTCCCTCATGTTCCAGTTGGTGGGATGGGAGCCCATGCCTGAACCGATGGTCACCATCAGGACATCGGCGTGGCCGTCAAACGCCTTTGCCATGGCAATGCCATCTTCCAGGGAAATGAGATTCATGGACTGGCCGTCGTTGGTTTCCGGGGGAAGGTCCGGATGTTTGACCCGAACCGACATGGTCAGGATCAGGTTGGTGGCCCGCTTGATGGCTTCCATCTCTTCGATGGCCTGCTCCACCGCCCTCTTGTCGTTCAGATTCTGAACGCCCATGGTGCCCATGACATCATAGCCCTGGTCCTCGAGCTGCTTTGCCTGGGTCAGCGCGGCCTCGATCGCGGCTTTTCCGGTCTTGGCGCCGCCCGGACCGCCGCCTCTCATTCCGCCCGGTCCTCCCATGCCGCCGATGACCAGTGAGCCCATGCTGTGAATCCCTTCAACGATCTGGGCGAGATAATTCTGAACCCCCGGATCAGAGGAGTCGAAAATGGGCATATGCGCACTGTCGCCCCGCAGGCCTTTACGGGATGTGGGCCCGCCGCCGAAGCGGGGAGAGATGATGGCGGCGCCGCGGGCCATGGTGGCATAGTATTCCCGGAGGACCGCGGCCGGAAAGTTCTCCGGTCCCTGCAGGAAATGCGGCGGTGCCCCGGCGCGGTTGAACATCCGGTTTTTTACAATGACGTTGCGGATCTTGATCGGCGCCAAAAGATGAGGATAGCTGCCGCCGGCGCCGGTCATGGGCGCAACGGCGGAGACCTCGGAGGCTATGGCTTCATCGGGTCTCGCAAAAGGGGTTATTACCCCGGACAGTTTTTTTCGGGCAAGCGCCACCGTGGAGGCAACCCCTGCGGCAACCAGGAACTGCCGTCTTCCCATAAACGATCGAATCAGACTCATTACACCCTCCTCATAACTATATTTATATTTTATAAATAATTCCCGGATATCCGTTATCCGGGCCAACATCCGTATATGAGATCTGGGTGGGCAGGGTCGTGCCCATCTCCGTTATTTTAAAACATCATACGATAACTGGGCTGTGGACGTGCATTTTTTTAAATTATGCAGATCTTCCGATGGAAATCAAGTTATAAAATCTGGATCAGCTTCAATACAGGGTTCAAGGATTCGAGGGGTCGAGGATTCAAGTGAAATGCTCAAGGATTCAAGGATTCGAGGGGTCGAGGGGAGGGAGGACAGAGGACGGGAACAACCGAAGATCGGAAGGTAGGAAGAGCGGAAGAGCCGAGGTCAGAAGGCAGAGGCCAGAGGTCGGAGATCAGAGAGCAGAGATCAGAGATCAGGAAAAGATTTATATGACAGAATTCTTTTTAAGGTTTTTTTAATCTGCGAAAATCTGCGTACCCCTCAAGGGGGCATTGAACTGAATAATCTGCGGATCAGAAGTGTTGGGAGGGGTTTGCCTGGGCGCGTTTTTCACCGTTTGAACAAGGCTTGCGTCCGGTCGAAAGTTTCCTGGATAATCTGCGCATCGGCGCTGGCCCGGTGCCGCTTCAATTTGAGTTCCCGGATAACCTTTTCCTTGGTCTGGTGCCAGATGGTCATCTGCTCTTCGGTCAGAATGGTCTCCAGGGGGCTGACGTAAAATCGTTGCGGGATGGATGCTGCGGCAAACAGTTGGGCAACCCACCGCTGATCCACCACCCAGCCGTCGCTGAAAACGGTCTGATCTTCCAGGAGCCCGTTCAGATCCTGCGCCACCTCCACCACGTGCTTGCCGCGGGAGAGAAGCATTTGACGGGAAATGCCGTGGAGTTTTTCCGCTTCGCTGTCCCAGCTGGTCCATTCGGGCTCGGGGCGGATCAAGCTGCAATAGCGATCGCCCGAAGAAAGCGATACGCCGATTTCAATGGGATAGCTGTTGGAACCCAGGCCGGAGGATTCCACATCGATGATGGCCGGTTTCATGATTGGATGATGAACGATAGCTTCCATAATAAGCGCTCAACTTTTGAGAAGCAGATGCATGCACCCCTTTCTTTATCCTAAAAGCGGCAAAAAATAAACTGCCGAATCTTTTTAAATTCCACCTCATCTATTTAATTCAGTCTGCCTTTCTCTGCGCCTCTGCGTCTCTGCGCGAGATATTTCCTTTGCAGTATACGGAAAAACAATTTTCCCGCAGAGGCGCAGAGACGCAGAGAACTTCGGGTAAAAAAACTGCATGGTGACTGGATATTTCCCGGGGGCCTGGAAAGCTTCCAGGCCCGGGCCGGGGTGCATCGACGGCCTTTGCCGGGAAATTTTTGCATCCGGAGCCGTTACTTCAAATCGCCGGTAATCTGCGCGACAATCTCATTGACCTGCTGCCGATCCTTGAACTTGTAGATCCTATTGATAATATAACTTTCCCTGTAACCGTCTGCTTCGCGAATGATGACGTTATCGAAGCCCGGTCGGATCATCAGATTCTGGCCGGTGATCCGGACGCCTTCGACATACGGCAGATTAAAGGACGGAAAACTCAATACAATAAGATAGTAGTTGCTGGGAGTGGTCTGCACGACAAACGACTGGTTATCCACATGTTCAAAACCGATGAAATTGGTGTTGGGCATCGCCGCTACATTTCTGAGCTGGTTGTCGAGGTCGTATTTTGCAGGAACCGCCGTGGATGCCAGGGCATATGTTGATGCAAAAAGCAACGCGGCAAATATGACCACAAATTTAACGATTGTTTTCATATCGCACGCTCCTTTCTCAGTTGCGCACAACTGTTTAGAGGTACTACATTGTTCCTCTTACACAAAGGATAATGCATATTCCGCCGAAGGCAAATGGGGGGGAGGCAAGGGTTCAAGGATTCGAGGATTCAAGGGGTCGAGGGAAAGGGCAGAGGACGGGAACTGCCGAAGATCGGAAGGTAGGAAGAGCGGAAGAGCCGAGGACAGAGGACAGAGGTCAGAGGTCAGAAAAAGATCTATATGACAGAATTCCTTTTATAGTCTTTTAATCTGCGTAAATCTGCGTAATCTGCGGATCAGAGGTCAGAAATCACTTGCGATCATCAGTGGCGTTAAAAAGATAATCTGCATCTTTTCCCCTTGAACCCTTAGTGGCCACCCTTCGCGGCAACGGCACGAAAATGTCGCGTTTTCCCAGCCGAGTCTATATCCCGAAAGTTGACCTAAAATTGCACAAAGTTCCCAAGAATAATCTGGTAGCTGCCCGCATCGGGGTCTTTCACCAGGGGAACGGCCACGGTGAGTTGAATTACGTTGGTTGAGTGGAAACGGATATTGCCCAGACGGAAGCCGAGGCCGGCGTCCGCGTATGTCTTTCCCCAACCCTCCGGGTCGAAACCGTGGACGGACCCCACATCCAGGAACCCGACAAAGCCTATCTGAAGCAGGCCCCAGAGGATGTGATCTGTCACGATCCGGTCCTCCAAGCTCAGGAGAACGCGCTGATCCCCCGCACGGAAGTGGTTCGGATATCCCCGAAGACCTTCCAGGGCATCGAGGTAGAGCAAGTTTTGGGGATCGGGTCTCAGGCCCCAGTCCCAGCGCAGATGTCCAGCCAGGGTTTGCAGGGGAAAACTTTGATTATAAAAAAACGCTTCATTGCTCATGAGTAAATCGCGCCACAATCCGTTTTCCCTGCGACCCGAGGCCGATGATTTAAAAAGGAACAGGGAATTATCGCTCGGTTGCCAGCCCTTGCCGGCCGACGTATAGAAAAAGGGGCCCTCGTCCGCGCTTCCAAGGGACGGAGAGTAATAGCCGACGTCGGCGGATACATCCCAGCCAAGATTGAAATTTTCCGTGCGTCCGATTTGCTGCAGGTTCCAGAAATCCTGGTAGCGGTCATCGAACCATTGCCATTTCATCTCGAGGCCTTCCAGGCGGTGATCTTCGAGTGTCGGGGCAGGAAGAAGATCGCTGCGATAACTGATGAGATTGGAATACTTCATCTCATTGCTTGTGAGTCCCGCTCCAAGGCGGTAGGCGCCGTTGGAGGTGATGCGGTAGGCCCACATGGCCGCGAGATCCACGGACCGATTCCGGTAACGCATGTTATACGCAGAGTGGGTGTGGTTGTAGAGCGTCAAGGTCGCATCAAAATCGAGGGCTTTGAATACAAAAGCCCAGGGGGTTTTATACGTTCGGAAAGGTTGTCTCAGCTGAACCAGCCGGCTGTTTCCGTCCGAAAGCTGTTGATAATCGAGATCGAGCATCCACTTGCTCCCGAAAAGCTGCGAGTCGAAATAACCCAATTCGTTGATGGTGCGTTCGAAGGTTTGCTGGCGGCTGATTTTCAGCCCCTTGCCGAGGCCCAGAAAATTATTTTCACGGATCATGAACCGGTATTTACTCTGGCCTCCCGTATGCCCGTAATCGATGCTGAAGGCCAGTGTCCAGGCATCCTTGAAAATGACGACCGCCCGAACCTTATTTCCCCCCATCCGTTCGGGCTCGATGACCGCATCACGGGAAATACTCAGGACATGCCGGAGAGAACGCTCGGCATCGTGGATGATGGCGGCGTTGACGCGGTCTCCGATTTTGAAAGGCAGTTCCCTTTCGACCACGTAGTCCTTCGTCTCCACATGGATGGCATTGGCCAGACGGGCGAACCAGTAATGCGCCCCCGCTTCGTCCTTCGAGAAAACGTTGCGCACTTCAATTCGAATATCGGAAATGACGGCGCCTTCTTTCTGAAGCTGCTCCCACGTGACCTGGTCAGTGGCGGCCTTGGCGGACGGGAAAAACAGAAATAATAGTATTACGGCAGACAGGGCGGCGGATATAAGCAGGCGGCCGTTGGGCATTCAAACAGATCCTATCAGAAGGTTCAGGAGCATCGAGAGCGGGAGCCGGAACTCCGAACTCTTAAAACATATCTAAAACGCTATCAAGCGTCCGGTGATTTCCGGGGCCGTTGCAGCGAATGTACCAATGGCGGTGTTTTTTGAGATCAATAGTACTATAAATGGTCTCAAAACCTTCTATTATTTTGAGGCCGAGCTATGGAAGGTGTCAAGGAAAAAGAATTCAGTAAACCTGCAACCGGCAACCTGCAACTTGCAACTTATATCCTGCAACTTGCAACTTTTTTTCTTATAATATCCTGATATGAAAATGAATTGTTATGTTGAAAATTGACATTCAAGTATTTTATACTTACCTATAAAGAAGTCCGGGGACGAAGGTGTTTATCCATTTACAGTTGGGCAAAAGCCGCGTTGAAGAGAGGATGAATACATGATTGTCGGGATATTGAAGGAAATCAAAGTCGAGGAAAACCGCGTGGCCATGACGCCGGCCGGCGTCGAGATCATGCGGCATTATGGGCACGAAGTTCTGATCGAGAAGGGGGCCGGAAGCGGCAGCGGTTTCGCAGACGAGGCCTATACCCGGGCCGGTGCTCGGGTCGTTGAAGAGCCCCCCGAGATTTTCGCCCGGAGCCGGATGGTCATGCACGTCAAAGAACCCCAGGAGGCCGAATGGGGCATGCTCCGGCCCGGGCAGATTCTGTTTGCCTACCTTCACCTTGCGGCCGATGAAAAGCAGACCCGGGCGCTGATGAAGGCCGGCAGCGTCAATATCGCCTACGAGACGATCCAGAAGGAAAACGGCTCTCTCCCGCTCCTGACCCCCATGAGCGAAGTGGCCGGGCGCATGGCGATTCAGCAGGGGGCCAAATACTTGGAAAAGGAATATGGCGGCCGGGGAGTGCTTCTGGGCGGGGTCCCGGGGGTCGATCCGGCAACGGTGCTGATCATCGGGGGAGGCGTTGTGGGCGTCAATGCGGTCAAAATGGCCTGCGGCCTGGGGGCCAGGGTTTATCTTCTGGACACGAACCTGGATCGGCTTCGGTATTTGAGCGATGTAATGCCCGCCAACTGTTTTCTTCTCGTTTCCACGCCGGACAATGTCCGAAGCCTTATCCGAAAAGCGGACGTGGTGGTGGGCGCAGTGCTGATCCACGGCGCCCGGGCGCCGAGACTCGTAACACGGGCCATGGTTAAAACCATGAAGAAGGGCGCCGTCATGGTGGATGTGGCCATCGATCAGGGGGGATGCTTCGAAACCAGCCGGCCTACGACCCACAAGGATCCTATTTACTTCGTGGACGGGGTGGTGCATTACTGCGTGACGAACATGCCCGGTGCCGTTCCCATCACCTCCACCCTGGCGCTTTCAAACGCCACGCTCCCCTATGCCCTGGAAATTGCCGACAAGGGGTGGCAGAAGGCCATGTGGGAGAACCCGGAAATCCGATGGGGCGCCAATGTAGTTAACGGACAGATCACCTATAAAGGCGTTGCCGACGCATTCGGCCTGCCCTTTACGCCCATAGATTCCTTTTTCTAGAAGTGGTTTCAAAACCTCCCCTAAGGCCTCCCGCTCAAAGTCCGGGATTTCGCTGGCGTTCAACTTGTCTTGGGCCTGATTGGCGAAGATCCCGCTGCAGTATGGCGGGAAAGGTTTTAGAACCACTTCTGAGATATATGTTTCCTGTCGGGTGATCGTCTTGTCGAGATGGTGTATCAAAGGAGAAAGTTTGCTTCAAAAGTACCAATTATTTCTTTGACATATTGGTTGGTTGGGATTCGTTTCGGGGTTGTAAGGCATCCTGCTGAATGGCCATTCTGGGGATATCACGGAGTTCAAAAACCTAAAGAAAGATACGCGCTGATTGACTACAAGGGGCTGAAAGAGACATTTGGTTTCAGGCAGATGGATGAATTTTCTAAATCTTATCGAGGATGGGTTGATGAGGCGCTAAAAAAGGTAAAATATCATCGTGAGCAGAAATGGACGGAAAGCATCGCGGTAGGAAGCGAGTCTTTTGTGAAAATGACAAAAGAATTACTCGGTGCTGATGGCAGAGGGCGTAAGGTGATAGAAAGGGAAGATGTGTTTGAATTGCGGGAAGACGCAACGCCTTACAATGGCATTTTGGGGCATGAAAATGAGGTTCTAAGCTCCGAAAACAAGTGCCTCTGGGAATGTTTTTGTTAACATATCAATATGATGGTTTGGTCCGACCTGGTGGGATGTGGGCTGGGAAAAAATGGTGGGTACAATGTCGATTCAAGGACAAGATTTGAGTGATCTGAAAAGAGCAAAAAACTTACTGGAAAATCCTGGAATAGCAGCAAAATTAACTAGCCTCATCGGCATGCCAATAGAAAAAGGTTTTGACATGCTTCCCAAAAATTGGAACAAAAAAATTCGTGAAATAACAAGTTCTGCACTTACAAAATCAGCTAATACAGCTATTTTTACGTTGAAGAAATCTCCTGGAGAGAAATCATCCAACATTTCTCACAAGTTGGCTGTCGCTACATCTGGTGGCTTTGGTGGTTTCTTTGGGCTTGCTGCACTGGCAATTGAGCTCCCAATTTCAACGACGATAATGCTGCGTTCAATAGCCGACATTGCTATGAGCGAAGGTGAAAACATTAATGACATTGACACGAAGGCTGCATGTCTCGAAGTCTTTGCATTAGGGGGTCCTTCCAAGGCTGACGATTCTTTAGAATCAGGCTACTTTGCAGTTCGTGCGGCTCTGGCACGAGTAGTTTCAGAAGCCACAGGATATATTGCTGAAAAAGGCTTAGCGCAAGAAGGCGCACCTGCCATAGTTCGTTTAATAATCAGAGTGGCGGAGCGCTTCAGTATCCAGGTCTCAGAAAAAGCTGCAGCTCAAGCAGTGCCGGCAATTGGAGCAGCCGGGGGAGCGTTGATAAACACTCTTTTTATCGATCATTTTCAGGACATGGCACGGGGCCATTTTATAGTCAGGCGGCTTGAAGCAAAATATGGCCAAGAAATGGTAAAAGAAGCGTACATGAACTGTTAGATCAGGCCAACAAATTAATCCGGCAGCCCAAGGCGCAGTCCGCAAGGCAGATTGAAATGGCGCCTATGGTCAGACCAGCGAAAGTGATTATGACATTTTGGTGCATCCCGGCTCATGTTAATAGAAGTCAAATATCATTGTTAAGAAAACCTATTAGTTCTTAAACAGATAGGAGTTAAACAATGAGATACAGACACACAAATAATTCAAAAGAATTCATGATGGAGAAAACACAAAAGTTCAATTTTGTTTACGTATTTCTGTTAACTTGGCTTCTTCTCATTTTATGCTGGCAATTGGCATTGGCGCAGAGCAGCCCTTCCTTTACCAATACCGATATCAGCCGGGGTGACCGATACGCCGGGTTACCCTGGGCATCGCGCTCACCTGTGCTGGCCGGGCATGGTATGGCAGCCACCGAGCAACCAATTGCTTCGCTTGTTGCCATTGAGATACTGAAGAAGGGCGGCAGCGCAGTGGATGCCGCGATTGCAGCCAACGCGGTTCTTGGATTGATGCAGCCGGTACTGAACGGTATAGGCGGTGACTGCTTCGCAATCGTATATGACCCCAAGACACATAAGCTATATGGCTACAATGGTTCGGGTTGGTCACCGAAGAGCCGAGACTTGGCTGAACTGCAGGCCGAGGTGAAGGCTGCCTACGAGAAAACGGGCATAAAACCCTCAGACCAGATTCCCTTATTTGGCTCGCTTGCGGTCACAGTGCCGGGTGTGGTTGATGTCTGGTTTGCGTTGCATGAGCGCTTCGGCAAGTTGCCCATGGGCGAAGACCTGGCACCGGCTATTAAATATGCCAGGGAAGGTTTCCCGGTAACGGAAATAATAGCGGACTACTGGGAAGGCAATTGGAAAGCGTTCCGGAAAAACAGCGGCTTGATTGAAGAATTCGCTAACGCAAAGAAAACCTACCTGATCGACGGGCATACGCCATCTCAGGGTGAAGTGTTCCGCAATCCCGAACTCGCTGACACATTATCGATGATAGCGAAGGGGGGACGGGATGCATTCTACAAGGGCAAAATCGCAGAAACCATGGCTGACTACTTCAAGCGCATCGGTGGTGATCTGAGTTATCAGGATTTTGCAGAATTCCACGGTGAATGGGTGGAGCCTCAGTCGGTTAATTACAGAGGCTATGACGTGTATGAATTGCCGCCAAACGGCCAGGGGTTCACTGCTCTTGAGATGCTTAACATTCTGAAGGGCTTCGATCTCAGTAAAATGGGCGCCGGCAGCGCCGATGCACTGACCGCAGAAATCGAGGCCAAGCGTCTGGCCTTTGCAGATCTCTCAAAGTACTACGCCGATCCGCGGTTCTATAATGTGCCGATGAAGGGCCTGCTGTCGGAAAAATATGCAGATGAACGTCGCAAGCTGGTCAATCTTAACCACATCGATTCAAATATCGACCCCGGTAATCCGCTGCCGTACAACGGGGACACTACCGATTTCGAGACTGCCGACAGCACAGGTATGATGGTATCCATGATACAGTCCAACTACGCAGGGATGGGTTCCGGTCTGGTTGCAGACGGACTCGGCTTCATGTTTCAAGATCGCGGTGCATTGTTCTCTTTGAACAGCGGAACTGCGAATGTGTACGCACCCCGCAAACGTCCATTCCACACTATTATTCCAGCCTTCGTTATGAAGGACGGCATGCCCTGGCTTGCATTCGGAGTGATGGGCGGCTCCATGCAACCACAGGGACATGTGCAGGTACTGGTGAATATGATCGACTTCGGTATGAACGTACAGGAAGCCGGCGACGCGGCCCGGTGGCGCCATGAAGGAAGCGCCACGGCGACCGGACTTCCGGCGGAAGGTGTTGGTGCAGTGCTGCTGGAGTCCGGTTTCAACCAGGATATCAAGGCTGAACTCGAAAGTCGGGGTTATAATGTTAAATGGGTGAAGCCGGGTACCGGCTCCTTCGGTGGCTATGAGGCGATCATGTTCGATGCAAAAAATCACGTGTATTGGGGCGCCAGTGAAATGCGCAAAGACGGGGAAGTTATTGGTTATTAATCGCAGCAGATCAGAATAACTTATCTGCTGCTAAAAAAAAGGGGGCAAGTCGACTTGATCCCATTTAAGTTGACGGGTGGATAACGGATATAAACAATGAGTGACTTAAAATTATTTGTATCGGAGAAAATAAGCCGAAAGGAGTTTTTCGTAAAATTGTTGTTTGCCTTCAGCGCGTTAGTTGGTGGGATAATTTCTATACCGGTAATCGGTGCGTTGGTTGCACCGATTTTGAGGAATGTCCCTACAGCATGGCGCAGTGTCGGAAATGTAAATGATTTTCAAATTGGGAAAACAGTTCTCGTAAAATTCGAAGATGCATCACCGCTTCCGTGGTCGGGCACAACTGCGCAAACCGCTTCATGGTTGCGAAGAGAATCCGAAAATGAGTTTATTGCACTCACTGTTTACTGTTCGCATCTCGGTTGTCCTGTGCGATGGATTGCAGATGCGGAAATATTTCTTTGCCCGTGTCACGGCGGAGTTTTTAATAAAGATGGCTCATATGCCGCCGGTCCGCCGCCACATGGCCTGGCGAGATATCCTGTACGCATAAAAAACAACCAGGTCGAAATTCAATCACGCCCGATTCCAATTACAAATTTAGGATAGATATTTGAAAAAAAAGAAACAAATATGGTTATGGATTAACGACAGAACAAAGATTTCGGATTTTATAAAACCTTTGGCCAGGCATCTTGTCCCGCCGGATTCTAAGTGGACATATGTATTTGGCAGCGCAACTTTGGTTGTACTTATAATACAGGTTATTACGGGTGTAGCGCTTGCATTGATGTACCAGCCGACTTCCGCAAGCGCATATAAATCTTTGCAGTACATTACAAACACAGCTCCTCTGGGAGACATTCTTCGCGGCATACATTATTACGGTGCATCCGCAATGATAATTCTTATGAGTGTTCACATGATAAGAGTTTACATTACGGCTGCATATAAATATCCGCGTGAAATGAACTGGATTTCCGGTGTGATATTATTGCCTCTTGTTTTGGGGATGGGTTTTACAGGTCAGCTTTTAAGATGGGACAGCAACGGTGTGTGGTCCGCAATTGTTGGGGCTGAACAGGCGGGAAGAATACCGCTGATCGGAACATGGGCCGCGCGTTTTTTTATCGGGGGTAAAACACTTGGTGGTGCAACACTCAGCCGGTTTTTTGTATTTCATGTTTTTTTAATTCCTGCATTATTATTTGGTCTTGTTGGGCTGCATATATTTCTTGCAATAAAAAACGGAATATCCGAACCGCCGAAATCTGGTCGTCCGGTTGAACCGAAATCCTACAGAAAATGGTACGAGAAAATGCTTGAAGAAAAAGGTGTGCCGTTTTTCCCGGATGCAGCCTGGCGAGATATGGTGTTTGGTCTCTGCGTTGTTGTTGCCATTATTTTGCTCGCTGTATTTGTCGGCCCGCCGCATATAGGAGCTCCGCCTGACCCGGCTAATATAAATTCAAATCCGAGGCCTGATTGGTATTTCTTGTGGATATTCGCATTGTTTGCATTAATGCCGCGGGAAATAGAATCATACGCAATTGCATTCGGGCCAATCATAATAGGAGCGATATTAATATTATTGCCAATTATTTTTAATAAAGGTGAAAGAAGTCCGTTCAAAAGACCGTGGGCATTTATAATTGTAATATTCATTTTAACAATGGTTGGGACAATGTGCTATGAAGGAGTTTTATCTCCGTGGGCACCCGATTTTAACGCCAAACCATTGGTGGAAAAAGTTGTGGGAAACGTAAGCCCTGACGCACGATTCGGTGCACAGTTAATGTACAAAAAAGCATGTTTATATTGTCACGCAATTTCCGGCGACGGCGGTCATCGCGGACCGGATTTGACAAAAGCGGGAAACAGGTTGAACGAAAATGAATCAATAATAAGACTTAAGAATAAAATAGAAAAGGGTGGCAGGGATATGCCAGCATTCAGCGGTAATTTATCGCCAAAAGAATTGAATGCATTAGTCGCGTTTTTACAAACACGAAGAGATTCAATAAGAACAAAATAATGAAAGCATATACTCTACCCTCTAACCCCTCTATGGTCGGACCATCGAAAGTGCTTGTAATCATAGTGTAAATGGGGTAAAGTAGGGTGCTGATAAAGGGTTCAAGGATTCAAGGGGTCGAGGATTCGAGTGGAATGCTCAAGGATTTAAGGGCTCAAGGGGAAAAATGCAGACTATCTTTGTTAACGCCACTGATGACCGCAAGTGTTTTTCTGACATTCAGGGCCATCTGCCGTTGAGTCAATGTCTTTCACTCGACCCCTCGAATCCTTGAATCCTCGGCTTCTCGAACCCTTTTCTCCAAATTAGTTGGAGATGATCCATATTTCCCCTAACTTAAGGACGCCACATATGGTTGAGACAAAAGAAATTCCCTTAACAAATCTCTCCAAGGCCGTCGTCGATCTCTTAATTGAAATCCCAATGTTTGACCTGATCAAAGCAGATGAATTAAAAATTGTGGCCAGCCGCATGCATTTTATGGATTTTAAGCCAAAGGAGGTAATTTTTTCTGAGGGAGATAATGGAGATTACGTCTGTTTTATTACAAGAGGGACTCTTGATGTGTTGAAAGAAAATGAGGAGGGAAATCAGACTGTAATTGCTGAGCTCTCTAAACGTAGATCCCTGGGTGAAATGGCTTTATTAGACGATTTTCCAAGATCAGCAACAGTAACGGCGAAAACGAAATCTACCCTGTTGATACTTACACGCAAAGGTTTTGAACAACTGCTTGGAGAGCATCCCCAGATTGGCATAAAGATGCTTAAGGGGCTTGCAAAAACCCTTAGTATAAACCTGAGAAGAACTTCCAGCCTCCTGGCCGACTATATGCCGCCACTGGGTTGATACATTCGAGCGGGAAATCCTTGAATCCTCGAACCCCGGAAGTCGTATTATTAAAAGTCTTTGAAAACAAACCCTTGGCCCCTTGACACCTCGAATCCTCGAACCCTTTTCTCCAAATTAGTTGGCGCAAAATTCTCGATATGTTAACCTACTGTTTAATGATGAGATGTGCGGATATACAGGATCCTCGAACTCTTTTCTCCAACTAAGTTGGAGAAGAACCATACTGAAAGGAGTGAATCATGATGAAAATAATGGGGCGGAGTTTGATACATCAGGAGAGGCCCTTTAGAAAGTTTTCCGGTAGAACGGGGTTGTTTATTTTCGCACTTCTTCTTCTGACGACACCGAGTGCTCTTTTTGCAGCCGGCAACGGCGGTGTCCTGCGCGGCACGCTGAAAAACGGTCTGAGGGTGGTTATCGTAAAAAATGAGCTGGCGCCGGTAGTGACCACTGAAGTCAATTACCTCGCTGGGTCCAACGAAGCTCCGGATGGATTCCCCGGCATGGCTCACGCCCAGGAACACATGATGTTCCGCGGAAGTCCCGGCCTTTCCGAGGACCAACTCGCCAGCATCATGAGCAAAATGGGCGGAATGATGAACGCCGACACACAGCAGACCATCACACAGTATTTCTTCACGGTTCCGACCGAAGATCTCGAAGTGGCACTTCACGTACAGTCCGCCAGGATGCGCGGCGTGGACGACAACGAAGAACTTTGGGAAAAGGAACGCGGAGCGATCGAGCAGGAAGTAGTCGGGGACCTTTCGAATCCCCAGTACGTTTTTTACATGAGACTCCTGAAAGCCATGTTCAAGGGAACCCCGTACGAACATGACGCTCTGGGAACGAAGGAATCCTTCGACAAAACCACGGGTGCCATGTTGAAGGATTTCTTCGACACCTGGTATGCTCCAAATAACGCCATTCTGGTTATCGTGGGAAACGTGGACCAGCAGAAAACCATGGAAACCGTCAAGCGGCTCTTTGAGGACATCCCTTCTAAAGAAATTCCGAAAAAGCCCGCGATCAACCTCAGCCCGGTTGAGCCGAAAACAATGGAGCTGACCACGGATCTGCCTTACGGGCTGGCGATCATATCCTACCGTATGCCGGGTACGGACAGTCCCGACTATGCCGCCGCTCAGGTACTCGGCGATGTCCTCAGCAGTCAGAGGGGCAGTCTCTACGACCTGGTGCCCAAGGGGAAAGCCCTCTACACGGGGTTTCAAATGAATGGACTTCCAGGGGCATCCCTGGGCTTCGCCCTGGCCGTTTTCCCGAAGGGAGCGGATGCCAAGGGACTGGTTCAAAATGTGGCCGATATTCTGGCGGCAGAGCTCAAGAACGGCGTCAATGAGGATCTGGTAAAAGCGGCCAAACGCCAGGAATTGACAAATAAGGAACTTCAGCGCAATTCCGTTTCGGGGCTGGCGCAGCTCTGGTCGGAAGCGCTCGCCATGGAAGGCCGCAACTCGCCGGACGAAGATATCGAAGCCATGCAAAAGGTAACCGTCGAAGAAGTGAACCGCGTCGCCAAAAAGTACCTTGACCCGGCTCATGCCATCACCACGATACTTACCCCGGAACCCTCCGGCAAACCGACTACCTCAAAAGGATTCGGAGGGGCTGAATCATTCGCCCCCAAAAATCCGAAGTCCGTTAAACTCCCCGATTGGGCCGAGAAGACGCTGAACGAACTTTCCATCCCGAAATCGGTCGTCAATCCGGTCGTCAGTGTTCTCCCCAATGGAATCAAACTGATCGTCCAGCCGACCGAAATAAGCAATACCGTCAGCGTCTATGGAAAAATCAAGAACCGCCCGGAGATGGAAACGGCGGAAGGTAAAGAAGGCGTCGACGAAGTTCTCGACAGCCTCTTCTCCTTCGGAACGACATCGCTCGATCGGTTGGCATTCCAGAAGGCCCTGGACGATATCGGGGCGCAGGTGAATGCCGGCACAAGTTTCTCTGCCTATTCCCTGACAGATCACTTCGATGAGACCGTGAAACTCCTCGCCGACAACGAGCTGCATCCGGCATTGCCCGCAAACTATTTCAAAATCATGCAGGCGCAGACGGCCAAGTCAGTTGCGGGACGCCTCCAGAGCCCGGGGTATCTTGCCGGAAGGGCGCTTGACGAGGCGCTTTACCCCAAGGATGACCCCAGCTTGCGCCAGGCAACCCCGGAAACGGTATCCGCGCTCACGCTGCAGGACATAAAAGATTACTATGCCAAGGTTTTCAGACCTGATTTGACGACCATCGTCGTCATCGGCAAGGTAAAACCGGAAGAAGCTAAAACGGTTATCGAAAAATATTTCGGCGCGTGGAAAGCCGAGGGCCCCGAACCGCCGACGTTGCTGCCGCCCGTTCCTGCCAACCAGCCGTCACAGGCAGCGGTGCCGGACTCGAGCCGGATTCAGGACGAGGTGACGCTTTCTGAAACGCTTGGACTGGTTCGTTCCAACCCGGACTACTATGCCCTTGAACTTGGGAACCATGTCCTTGGAGGGGGGTTTTATTCAACTCGCTATTATCGAGACCTGAGGCAGAAAACAGGCCTCGTGTACTACGTTTCTTCCAACTTTGACGTGGGGCTGAAAAGGTCCACTTACAGTGTCAGGTATGCATGCGATCCGCCTAACGTTTCAAAGGCCCATGATATAGTGGC
>JBECKW010000129.1:0-8018 GCA_040235505.1 Desulfobacterales bacterium | reverse complement strand
TCGTTGATGCTTATGCACTTTTCTATATCGGGCTGATTTTGTTGGCAACCGCAGCCACCGTTTTGCTCGGCCACGCCTATTTAAAAAGGCTGGGCGGGCATTTCGAAGAGTTTTATCTGCTTCTGATGCTGGCCGCCACAGGTGCCATCGTGCTGGTCATGAGCCGACATTTTGCATCTTTTTTCATCGGCCTGGAAATTCTCAGCATTGCTTTGTATGCGTTAATCGCTTATCCCCGTCAAAGGTTACAGAGTGTGGAGGCGGGCCTTAAATACCTGATTCTTGCCGCTGCTTCTGCCGCGTTTTTGCTGTTTGGCATGGCTTTGATTTATGCACAAATCGGCACCCTTGACTTCGGTTATATGACGGCAGGTCTTTCGTCCACGCCAATGGCCGGCGGTCCGTTGATCCTTTTGGCCGGTGTGGGGATGCTGATGGTGGGAATCGGCTTCAAGCTTGCCCTTGTGCCGTTTCATATGTGGACGCCCGATGTCTATCAGGGTGCTCCGGCCCCGGTGACGGGCTTTGTGTCAACCGTATCCAAAACTGCTATGGTGGCCCTGCTGGTACGACTGTTCGTGCCCGTTAACCTGACGAACCATCCGTCTGTTTTCTGGATGTTCGGCGTTATTGCCTTTGCTTCCATGGTGGGTGGGAACCTTTTGGCACTGTTGCAGAATCAGGTCAAGCGCATTTTAGCCTACTCTTCTATCGCCCATATGGGCTATTTGCTCGTGGCGTTTATGGCCGGCGGTCGTATTGCAGAGCAGGCCGTGGCGTTCTATATTACGGCCTATACCATCACGACCCTGGGTGCTTTCGGCGTCATTTCCGTGCTTTCCGGAAAGGGCAAAGATGCGGATCGTCTGGAAGATTTTCAAGGCCTTATCTTCCGGCATCCTTGGATAGGCGGCATTTTTATTGCCATGCTGCTCTCATTGGCCGGCATACCGCTAACCGTGGGGTTCATGGGCAAGTTTTACATTGTGGCGGCAGGCTTGTACAGTGCCCTTTGGTGGTTGGTCATCACCCTTCTGGTCACCAGCGGCATCAGCCTGTTTTATTACCTTCGTATCGTTGTGGCCCTGTTCAGCCGGCCCGGCGACTGGCAAGCGGCCTCTGCTCTGGAACCGGCCACCGGGGTTTCAGGCGGATTGGTCCTTACTACCATGACCATACTGCTGATCTGGCTGGGCATCGGTCCTGGGCCCCTGCTTGCTCTGATCCGCTTTTAGTCCATCATGGCAGCATTTTTTGACGGAGGTTTGTTGGCGAAGCCGTCCAGGCGGTTTGATCTTTCAGTATTTCTGATTTCGGAAAGAGAAATGCGGTATGACCGTTTTCGCCGAAGCCCAGCAGGACCAGGTCAAAGACCGGCGGCCCGCCGGAAAAGAAATCATGCAGCAGATTACTGTATTGTTTAGCTGATTTTGTGGGTTTTTCATGGCATAGAATTGGGTGAATCTGATCCGGCGGCACGGGAACGTGATCAAGAAGCACCTGCCGGGTCATCAGCGCGTTGCTCCGCCGGTCATCTGCCGGCACGCATCTCTCATCTCCCCAGAAAACGTGTGTTTTCTCCCAGGCGACTTTATCACGAAAGGGCGGACCGGCCAATATCTCATAAAGACACCGAGGGGTGTGTCCCCCTGACAGCGCCACGGCGAAACGTTCCCGATGGGTTACGGAGAGCTGTGCCTGCCGCACAAAAAGTGCGGCCGCTTCCCGGCACACAGATTCCAAATCAGGCAGCGTGCAGATCATAACCGCCGCTCCGTGGTGATACGACACACGGCCGTATCATCCTGACACTGGAGGGCAGTGGGGGTTATCCAGCTGATACCGTCTTGGGCGATCAATGTGTCGGCTTCTTCCGGTCCCCAGGTCCCGGCCTGGTAGTTTGGGAAATCGGTCGATTTCACCATATTCCAGACTTCCATAATGGGTGCGATAACCGACCAGGCCGCTTCCGTCTGATCCCTGCGTAAAAAGAGCGTGGCATCACCTTTCATGATATCTAGCAGCAGCGTCTCATAAGCCTCCGGCGGCACCACTTTAAAGGCCTCCCGATAGTAAAACTGCATCATCACCGGAGAAAGATGCATCATGGGGCCGGGCTTTTTGACCTGGAATTGGAGCAGAATTCCCTCTTCGGGCTGGATAGCTATCAAAAGCCTGTTGGGGCGCAAGTCCAAGGTCGCGGAAGTCGGAAAAGTTTCATGAGGAACGGGTTTGAATTGAATAAGAATCTCTGAGATTTTCGCCGGCAGCCGTTTGCCAGTTCTCAGAAAAAAAGGGACGCCCTGCCATCGCCAGTTGTCTACATAAAATTTGGTAGCTGCGAATGTTTCTGTGAAGGAATTTTCGGCGACATTTTCTTCGTCATAATACCCTTTAACCGTTTCTCCATCAATTTTTCCCGCGCCATACTGGCCTCGGACGGCGAACTTGTGCACCTGTTCCTTCAGAACCGGCCGTATGGAATGCAGCACATCCACCTTTTTGTTGCGTATTTCGTTATCGTTAAAAGAAACCGGTGCTTCCATGGCGATCAGGCAGAGGATCTGCAGCAGGTGGTTCTGGATCATGTCCCTGAGTGCTCCGGCCTTGTCGTAGTAAGCCCCCCGATGGCCGACACCCACCGCTTCGGCCACGGTAATCTGAATGTGATCGATAAACTGACGGTTCCAGATGGGCTCAAAAAGCGAATTGCCGAAACGAAAGGCGAGGATATTCTGTACGGTTTCCTTGCCCAAGTAATGATCGATGCGAAAGATCTGCCGTTCTTCAAAAATTTCGGTCAGAATACGGTTTAAATTGCGGGCTGACGCAAGATCGTGTCCGAAAGGTTTTTCAACGACAATCCGGGCTCGTTCCCGCGCTACGTTCAGCTTTGCGGTCCCCAGATGTCGGGCTACGGGTTCAATCATGTCCGGGGGAAGGGCGAGGTAAAAAATGCGGGTTGCTTCCGCACCCCATTTCTTTTCCTTGACAGAGAGCATCTTGGCAAGGTCCTTATATATTTTTGCATCGTTCAGGTCCACGTTAGTAAAATGAAGGCATTGGGCAAAAATTTTCCACTCTTCATCTTTTACCATACCCTGGCGGGAGAATTGATTTACGCCATCCTTCAGATGATCCTGGAATTTTTCATCACTCATCTCATCGTAACTCATGCCGATGACTTCAAATTTTTCGGGCATCCATCCGCCTAAATACAGGTTATAGAGCGCGGGCACAAGTTTTCGCCATGTCAGATCGCCCGATGCGCCGAAAATAATGAAAACAGTCGGATCGCTGTGTTTTTTATCTTCCATGTGGCCTCCTTATTGTTTTTCCCATTTCGTGTGAAAGGTGCCTTCTTCATCTATCCTTTCATAGGTATGGGCGCCAAAATAGTCACGCTGGGCCATGATGAGATTAGCCGGCAGCCAGCTGCTGCGGAAGGCGTCAAAGTAGGACAGGGCCATCATCAAACCCGGCATCGGCAGTCCCAGCGCCACACCGGTGCAAACCACAGCCCTCAGTTCCGCTTCCCGGGCAACCACGGCTTGGCCCAAATGCCCGTCAAAAAGAAGATTTTCCAAACTTGGATTGGATTTATGGGCGGATCGGATGTCTTCCAACAAGGCCGCCCGGATAATGCAACCACCTCTCCAGATGCGTGCGACGGTTTCCAAATTCAAGTTATATTGATAGGTTTTAGAAGCTTTTGCAAGCAAAGCCAGGCCCTGAGCATAAGTGATGATCATGCCCGCATAAAGGGCATTTTTGATCTGGCGAATGATCGGGTCCCTTTCCCCTTCAAAGCGTGGACTTGGCCCCTTGAGCATGTGGACGGCTTTTTCCCGTTGATTTTTATATGCAGACATGTCGCGCATCATGACTGCAGTGTCGATATTAAAGGTCGGCACCTGAAGGTCTAAAGCATCCCAGGCGGTCCATTCTCCGGTGCCTTTCTGTTTGGCTTCATCCAGAATCACATCAATGAGGGGTTGCCCGGTTTTGTCGTCTTTCTGAAGGAATATATCAGAAGTTATTTCAATTAAATAGCTGTTTAGCTCTTCTTTGTTCCAACGATCGTATACCGCATGCAATTCATCGGGTCCCATACCCAGGCCCCGTTTCATCAGGTCATAGGTTTCGGAAATAAGCTGCATCAAACCGTATTCAATCCCATTATGGACCATTTTGACATAGTGGCCCGCTGAACCGGGCCCCAGGTACGCCACACAGGAGGACTTGTCCACGCGGGCGGCAGCGGCTTCAAGAATATTGCCGACACGTTCATATCCTTTACGGGGGCCGCCCGGCATCAAGCTGGGGCCGTGGCGCGCGCCGCTCTCTCCGCCGGACATCCCCATACCCATGAAAAGCAACCCTTTTTTTTCGAGGGACTTACTGCGGCGGTCCGTGTCCGTGAAATGGGAGTTGCCACTGTCGATGATCAAATCGCCGGCTTCCATGTGGGGCACAAGGCTTTCGATCACGGCGTCCACCGGCGGTCCTGACGGCACGAGCAATAAAATGGCCCTGGGCGTTCGTACCATTTGACATAATGACCGAATGTCCTGCGTCGTTTCTATCTTATGGTGTGCGCTTTTAATTTCGGACAGCTGCCTGATTTTATCTTCTTTGCGGTTATAGCCGGCCACCGAGAAGCCATGATCGGCCACATTAAGGGCAAAGTTGCTTCCCATGACCCCCAGTCCGATCAATCCGATATCGCATTTTTTATTTTGATCATGATCTGTCATGTTTATTTCTCCCAGTATTTTTTTGTTTTCTTTATGCGCATCCTCTTTTTTGGGATATTGAAATCAGAGCCCGGATGGCCTTTATTTTTATAAATGAATTTCAAGTCCCATTTCTTTCAGCCTCTTCCGTGTGGAATTGAATCCGGTATGAACAATCCTTTATATCCGAAAATCCCTGCCCGACTTCAGAGAATATTGCCCGATCATCGATATAGAAGGCTTCTTTGAGCAACACCTGGGCGTAATTTAAAGCGATTCGGCACATATCTTCACCAGGTTTTCAAAGCTGACGCCCGCTTTTTCTTGAGCGTTTCCATGAGGCTGTCATACGGCTTGTTGAATTTCTCAATGCCTTCATCTTCGAGCTGCTGGGTGATTTTATCGATATCGATGTCAAGCGCGGAAAGACTTTTAAGCACGTCCTTGGCCGCATCCAGGTCCTCCTCCAGCCGGGCGGTAGGGTTGCCCTGATCCCGGTAAGCCTTAATCGTCTTCTTCGGCAAAGTATTGATGGTGTCCGGACCGATTAGGGCTTCGACATATTTGACATCGGAGTATTCCGGGTTCTTCGTACTGGTGCTGGCCCATAGTAGGCGCTGGGGCCGGCCTCCCTGGTTTTCGAGTTTCCGAAAACGCTCATCCCGAAAAATCTTTTTGTATATCTGATAGGCCTGCCTGGCGCTGGCGATGGCCACCTGGCCGTGACACTTTTTGGCCTGACCGCTTTTTTCCGGGCCTCCTTTAATGATCCTTTCAAGCAAAGGATCCACTAGAGCGTCGATCCGGCTCAAGAAAAAACTGGCCACGGAGACCACCCGGTCGATAGGGTTTCCCTGTGCAGCCCGGTCTTCCAGCCCACTGATAAAGGCATCGGTCACCTCCCGGTATCGCTGCAACCCGAACAACAACGTGACGTTAACGTTGATGCCGTCTCCGATAAGCCGCCGGATGCAGCTTAATCCTTCCCAAGTAGCAGGCACTTTGATAAACACATTTGGGCGATCGAGCGCCTTCCACAGCTCGCGTGCTTCCCTAATGGTGCCGTTTTCGTTATAGGCCAGATGCGGATTGACCTCCAGGCTGACAAACCCGTACTTTCCTTCAGACCTGTCATATAGCGGCCTGAAAAGGTCGGCTGCCTGACGGACATCCCGAATGGTTAAAAACCGGTAAATGTCCTCGATGCTTTTGTCTTCCATCGCCATGTCGCGGATATCATCATCATAATCGTCGCTGCCGGCAATAGCCGTGTCAAAAATACTCGGGTTGGAGGTTACCCCCCGGATGCCGTCTTCATCGATGAGCTGTTTGAGTTCTCCGGACAGGATGATGTTTCTTTGGATATAGTCCTGCCAGATACTCTGTCCAAATTCCTGTATGTTAAGCAAAGGGTTTTGCTTCATCGCGCTATCTCCTTTTTTTTACTTCTTTGATAATGGCATCTTTTGATATCTCTTCAAAATCAAGTAGTTCCTGAGGTTTGCCACTTTTGGGTTTTTTTCTCACCGCCAGTGAAAAAAGCGGCACCAAGACCGTACCCAGCCCACTCCTGACCGCCTCGCCGATACCGCCTTCGGGATAGTGATCTTCGACAGTGATTATGCACGATGTTTCTTTAGCGGCCTGCTGAAGCGTTTTTTCATCAATGGGCTTGATGCTGTAAAGATCGATAACACGAATGAGAATTCCTTCTTTTTTAAGCGCGTCATATGCCTTAAGGGCTTCATGGAGCGTCGCTCCGGCACCGATGACGGTGGCCACATCCTCGGCACTTTTCTTTAAAACTTTGCTTCCGCCGATGGTAAATTGTTCATCGGTATCATAGAGGATCGGCGTCTTCATGCGTGTGGTGCGGATATATACGATACCTTTATATAAGGCTGCCTGTTCGACGATCTTTTCCGTGGACACCGCGTCAGAAGGATATAGCACCACACCGTTATGGATGGTCCTGAACATGGCAATATCTTCCAGTCCCATCTGCGAAGGGCCGTCCTCGCCGATAGATGTCCCGGCGTGAGATCCTATGAATTTGATGTTCGCATCCGAATACTGGCTCATCCGAATCTGGTCAAACGCGCGCGTAAAAAAGGCGGCAAAACTGGACGCAAAAGGAATTTTTCCCCGGCACTGAAGGCCGAGAACGACCCCGGCCATGTTTTGCTCGGCGATATACATTTCAAAAAACCGGTTCGGATACGATTCCTTGAATATTTCCGTCATTGTGGAGTTGCTCACTTCGCCGTCGATACCCACGATTTTCGGGAATTGGGGATAAAGCCGTTTCAATGCATTGCCGTATGCCTTCCGGGTGGCAACGGATTCGCCGGATGGATAATAAATGGGTTCGGGTGCGCGGGGGACAACCTCTTCCGGGTTCATCGCCTCCGGTTCTAAAATCCGTCCCCGGATTGATTTGTCAACGGTCCCCAGCTCTTTAAGTGCGCGCTCACAGTCCTGCTTTGAAAGCGCGACGCCGTGCCAGCCGTTTTTGTCTTCGATAAATGAAACGCCTTTACCCTTAATGGTTTTGGCAATGATCATGACCGGCCGGTCTGTAGCATTCAGCGCTCTTTGATAAGCATCAAGAACTGCGGGATACAAATGGCCGTCAATGAGAATGGTTTCCCACCCGAAGGCTGAAATTCGTTTTTCGTAGGCTGACAGATCGTGTCCGTACATAGTTTCGCCGCGCTGGCCCAGCCGGTTTACATCGATAATGCCGACGAGGTTGTTCAGTTTGTAATACGCAGCGATTTCCATGGCCTCCCATTGCGACCCTTCCGCCATTTCGCTGTCGCCGAGAAGGACATACGTCCTGTAGGTGAGTTTATCGAGATATTTGGCGTTTAAGGCCAGACCCACGCCAATGGAAAGTCCCTGGCCAAGGGAACCGGTCGCGGCGTCGACATAACGGAAGGACATCGTCGGGTGACCTTCCAGAGGGCTTCCGAATTTCCGGTAGGTCATTAGATCATCTTCGGAAAGCTTGCCGGCGGCCGCCCACATCGCATAATAAAGCGGCGAAGCATGACCCTTGGAGAAAATCAGACGGTCGTTGTTCGGGTGCTCCGGTTGCTCGGTATCGTATCTGAAGATGCCGCCGAATAAGAGACCGCACATCAGTTCCGTTGCCGACAGCGAAGAGGTAGGGTGACCGGAACCCGCGTGGGTGGTTGCGGTTAGAATATAATACCGCATCAGTCTAGCCAGTTTTTCTAATTTTTCAATCCCTTTTGAGCTGCCCATGATGATTTTTCC
>JBECKW010000091.1:0-3032 GCA_040235505.1 Desulfobacterales bacterium | reverse complement strand
GCCCAAGACAAGCTGAATGCAGACAAGGTTCTGCTGGGCAGTCTACTCGGTCTACCCAACACCTCGAGTTATTGGGGACAGATCTATAAGCCCTTGGAGACGCCGATCGGCCTGACCTCGCCCTATGTCAAGGTGTCCGGAATCAGCCTGATCGGGGGTAAGCTCTTTTTCGGCTGGCGCTGCATGCCCTACACGGAGTATTCCCGCCGGGAGGCCGTGGCGGGGATGTCGGCGCTCGTACAGGGAAAATCTCTCGTTAACGTAATAAGGCTGCAGTAAGGGGACGAATCCTCCATGGGCTTTTTCTTGAATCCCGCAACTTCGGAACATCCCCGTTTTGCGGGATTCATCGATTCGAGGGAAAGGGCGCATTGAAGCGGGCCGCCGAAGCGCTTCTGATTGCCGGACTTGTCCTGCTGCTCTCCGCGGGGGGGCTCGTGTTCGGTTTGCCGACTGCGTCCGCCGCCGGGGAAGAGCTCCAGCCGATCGGTCAGAAACCGGAAGAGGAAACCGACATCAGGAGGCTCTTTCTCCGGCAGACATCCGTTTTGCTGAATCCCGGCGAGATGGAAGCCGAGATCGATTTCAACTATATGAGCAATGAGTTTTCCTCCTCCATCTACAAGAGCAGGTTCCGCCAGTTTCAAGTGCCCCTCTCCTTCAGAATCGGCCTGTTCAGCAGAGCCGAAGGATTCCTTTCGATGCCCTTGAGCCATGAGCGACAGGAAATTTCATTCGCCGACCAGGGCACATCGCAGACGGCAAAGGGAGCGGGGGATGCCCAGGCCGGCCTGAACTATGAAATTCACCCGGAGACGCCGGACTGGCCCGACATTATCGCCGCCCTGAGCCTGAAGGCCCCCACGGGCGGCAAGCCTGGCGAAGCCGGCCTTTCCACCGGCTCCGGCCACTGGGCCGGCACCCTGGGCGTGCAATTTATCAAAACGACGGACCCCATTGTCCTCTTCTGGGGTGTGCGCTATACGCACGCCTTTGCGGCCTCACATTATCTGAACGACGGAGTGCACCGGGTCGAGCCGGGAGACACCGCCGAATATAACTTCGGCTTCGGATTTGCGGTGAACGACCGGGTGTCCCTCAGCGTCCAGGATACCGGGAGCTATCAGTGGGAAACCCGGTCGGATGGCAGCGCGGTATCCGGCAGCGCCACGGAGACGGCCTCGTTTCGATCCGCCCTGACGTTCCGGATTTCCAGGCAGACCTACATCGAGCAGTCCCTGAGCATCGGTTTGAACGACGACACGCCGGATTTTGTCGTCGGCTTCGCCGCAACGCGCCGGTTCGGAAGGTAGGAGAATCGTCATGAAGCCCTTGGGCGGCATCTGCGGAATACTTCTGGCGGGGCTCGCCCTTTCCGGGTGCGCCGGCCGGACACCCTTGCCGGACAGCCAGGTGCGCCAAATGAAAACCGGATGGTTCAGAAGCGAGCCGACGGTTCGTTCGTGGAAATACCTGCGGGATCGAAACGTGGTTCTTCAACAATATGATTATTCTTGCGGCGCGAGCGCACTGGCCACGTTGATGCGCTATTACTTCGAAGATCCCGTAAGCGAAGAGCAGATTCTGATGAGTATCCTCGGACCGATGCCCGATCGGGAGGTGCGGGAACGCGAAAAAAACGGACTCTCTCTCCTGGATTTGAAGCAATGCGCTGAAAGCCGGGGCTACCAAGCCGCCGCCGTGAAATTGACATGGCAGGCCTTGAAGCAACTGAAGGGGCCCGTGCTCGTTTACGTGGTTCGGGAAGGCTACAAACACTTCGCGGTGCTGAAGGGCGTGCGGGGGGACCGCATTTATCTCGCTGATCCGAGTCTTGGAAATGTCCGCATGTCCGTCGCCCGTTTTGCCCGGGAGTGGTCCGGTGTCGCCCTGATTCTGGGCAAAGAGGGCTTCGGTCTCCCCCAATCCTATCCCCTTGCCCTGGATCAAAAGGACTTTGGGCAGAATGAAATGGAGGATGCCAGAAGATCTCTCTTCCCGAAGTAACGCTGCCGGTTAAGGGAAGGTGGAGTAATCATGTCCTCCAAAAGTTCTAAACTTGCCTGATACTATTCTCATATCCAAGGCATGCCAGGCCTCAGATATCTGATGGTTTCTGAACTTTTGTAAAAATCCGATAACATCACCAACGAAAATTCGGAGACGTTTGGACGACTAAAAAAACGGTCGGCCTCCCCTTGGCCGACCGCCTCAACACACTTGCACGTTTCTATTTCTTAATCAAACAAACGGCCACTGCGATAGCAATGGCCGTTTGCTCGTCTTACTCCTAAAAACAATTCATCATTATAAAAGCAATTACCAATCAACCGTAACTGGGTCTGAATATGTCCCGGCATCATTATCAAAAACCTGGTAGGTAGCCGATCCATATCCTGCCGTGTTGGCTATCTTGTCGGTGTAAGAACCGTCATTAGTTGTGGTAACCAAATATTTTCCATCCTTATATATTTGAACTTCTGTTGAAGATGCTCCACTCCAACTTAAATTAACAACAACCCAATTCCTATTCGCTTTAGATGTCGCTGTTAGCGTAATGGAGTCGCCGCCACTTGACGGGTTTACTATGATGTTTATGCTATTACTGGCGGTTAATCCGCCACTATCAGTGACTTCAGCGGTAATTTCGTATGTGCCTTCATTAAAAATGTTGCTGGCAGAACCGCCTGTGCCGATTTGGCCACCCGGCACAGATGTCCAAACTATACTGTCAGTTAGGCTATCATCTTCAGCGTCAATAGCGGTGCCTGTAAAATCAATGGTTGCGCCAGAGGCGAACGAAGCGCCGTTATTAGGGCTGGTAATACTGACGGTTGGGGGAGAATTGGTGCTACCACCCGTGGCAATCAAAGCGGGAGCAAAGGTTCCAACATCGAGTAGTGGCTCCTGGACATCATCACCGGAATCATCGGTCCAATTTGAATTGCCTGCTTTGATAACCTGTTCATACAGATCATAAATATTTGTGGCATTCTTTGGTTTATTTTTACTTGCCAGAAGCGCCAATGCAC
>JBECKW010000029.1:0-8616 GCA_040235505.1 Desulfobacterales bacterium | reverse complement strand
GATGGGAAGTATCCATAACAACCTGATAAATTAAAACTTTCAATATCATACGCCCCCCCGATATTTAACCCCCCGATTTTTATCCAATCCGTAACGGATCTGTAACATCCTCTGAGATAAATTGATTCCAAAAGGGAAAAACCTTTTCAGAATCGATTTAGCAGAAAGGAGGAAGGTATGCGATCCCAAAAACAACAAAGTTACTGGCTAAGGAGGGCATCCATGAGAAAGAGAAAAGCTTCGATTGTCCTTATCGTTACCGTACTGTTTTTTGGTCTGACGACATTCTCATTGGCCGACGAGTTCCCATCAGTGGTCAAGACCGAATATGGCAAAATTGAAGGATTTTCGGATGCCAATGACACCGTCGCCTGGTTAGGAATTCCATTTGCAAAACCACCCGTTGGAGATTCACGCTGGAATAGGCCGAAAGATCCTGAAAAATGGTCTGGCGTCCTACAGGCTTTTGACTTCTGCGATCAATGCACCCAATATAACGAATACGGGGATATTGTCGGAAGTGAGGATTGCCTTTATCTGAATGTATGGCGGCCTGATTCAGATGAGGTCGATCTGCCAGTTTACTTCTGGATTCATGGCGGCGGCAATTCAACAGGGTCAGCTGAGTCCAACATTTTTGCAAGTTATGACGGATCTAACATGGCCGAGAAAAACAATGTTGTCGTAGTGAGCACGAACTACAGGTTGGGTCCCTTGGGGTGGTTTACCCATCCATCCTTGAGGAAAGACAAAAATAATACCCGAATAAACGATTCGGGTAACTACGGAACGTTGGATATCATAATGGCGCTAACATGGGTCAAGGAAAACATTGGATCCTTCGGCGGAGACCCGAACAACGTTACGATTGCCGGAGAATCGGCAGGCGGGATCAACATTTATTCCCTTATGCTTTCCCCCCTTGCCGCAGGACTTTTCCACAAAGCCATCGTTGAAAGTGGATTTGTGTGGGTTGATTCTGTAGAGGATGGAGATGCATCGGCAGAAAGGGTTATTGACGAACTCATGGCAAACGATGGGATTTTAGATATAAAGGATAGAATGAAAGAGAATCAGATTGCAGACTACTTGAGATCAAAAACTGCTGAAGAGATTTTGTCAACCTACACGCCAAACTCATACCTCGGTTTCGGCATGCTGGAGGCTTATAATGAGACATCTTCTGAGTTCCGTCAGCTTTTTCAAGACGGGGCTGTAATCCCTTCAGGTGATTATATTGCATTATTTTTATCGGGGCAATATAACACGGTTCCTATTATTATAGGAAGCAATGAGGAAGAGTTTAAGTTTTTTTATAACCCCCTCCTTTTCGGCGGTGGCATGGATCCCTGCTATTATCAGGATCTCGCTCTCTCCATGACTGAAATGACATTCGGTTTGGCCACCGACAGTATGGCACAACTGTTGAGTTTCCTTCAACCAGATGAGGTGTATGTTTACCGCTTTCTTTATGGAATGTACCGGTACGATCCTCTAACCTGCGAACCTGCAGAAGGTGCTTTCAACGCATGGGTTGATCCACGCCCATATGGTGAACCGTTTCATCTTGGACTGGCGTTTGGAGCTTGCCACACACTCGACATACCGTTTTTCTTCGGCAATTTTGAGTATTTTGGCGAATCATTGACTCCCTGGATATTTCCTGACGACTATTCAGGCTACGAGTTGTTAAGTAACGCCATGATGGAATATACGGCTAATTTTGTTTATACAGGAAATCCCGGCGGTGTGGATGGCGTCATATGGGAACCGTGGTCTACTTCGACAGGGTCACGTATTTTATTCGATGCAGATGAAGACGAAGCAATTATCGAAATGGTTCCAGACCTCGATTAAGTGTGGGGCGGCGTTCTATCACTTAACTGTAATCCTCTGAAAAAAGGCCGGCCAAAAGATATAGTGGTTGGCCTTTTACATTTATGAGACCTTCGTGACAGGTACGTCCATAATATCCAACAGGTGCTGGTGCTTTCGAGGTGCGTACACCTCTCCAGCATCGCAGGCGATGTCAAATCTTTAATATGAATAGTCTCAGCTTGATATGATTTTCAAGCACAATCGATAACCGGTTAATATATTGACAAAATATACTATATAGGTCTATATTTTCAATATTCAAATATTCTGCTCCACAAAAAACCAAAAAATTAGGAATGGTGAGCGCATGAACAAGCTTGAGTTGGTTCAGGAATTGAAAGGCCGTATAGGATTATCGAAACACGAAGCAACTAATGTTCTAGATATATTTTTCAATGGAATGGCTGATGAACTCTCTAATGGAGGTCGGGTCGAAATCCGAGGACTCTGTTCATTCTTCGTAAAAGAATACGACTCATACACAGGACGGAATCCAAAAACCGGCGAGAAGGTAACCATCAAACCAAAGAAGCTGCCATTTTTTAAGCCAGGCTTGGAATTGAAAGAGCGGGTGGATATTTAAAGACGAATGTAACATTAAAGTTCTTTTTGAAGGATGAAACGAGTACCACAGACAGGGCTTTGTGTGTGATTGAACCTCTTGAAACAACCAAAAGATAATACAACCATCTGAACTAATGCGTATCCAGCACATTTGGCAAGATGGACTATGGATAAAACACTAATGAGATATGCCAAGTTTTGATACCCTCTAAAACCAAGTGATAGCCAGGACGTACATGCATCGAAAGTTCAGCCTAATATCCGTAGATTGTGGTAAAATATGATCTGGCTTGAATTCCAGTTTTGCCAATTCAAATATTGTCGGGACACTTAAAATCCTATACACCCGTCGCGTCATCCTCCCGTGACCAGCTGGAAGATGCTGACGGCGGCTCCATCTCCCAAAACATTTTCCCGCTTTTCCACGCGGCCGTTGACGACCGTCACACAGCGGTCGGATTCGCTCAATCCCAGTTTTTCCAGCAGGTCCTTCACGGTGGCGCCGTCCGGAAGCCATAGGAACAGACCTTCTTCCGGATTATAACCACTGTGCTGCTCCGTAAGCGTTCCAAACAGCTTCACCGTGATGTTCATGGATGAATCCCGTCAAAATTGCAGAGTCTTGTCTATGTCCGCGTCCTCGATTTCAAACACCCGGTTATGGGGTGAGAGGGGTTCCTTGCGGAAGAAATCCGGAAGGCGGTCGTCCTTTTGCGTGAATCCCGCCCGGCGGTTGAAATCCAGTTCGGCCGTCAACACCCGCTTTCCCAGTGCGCCGAAATCATCCATGGTGAAGGGCTTGCCGATCTTGGCGCTGACCAATTTCGTAAATGCTTCGACACCCTCCGGCATCGAAAGCGCCGGCCCGGCCATAAGGCACATGCCCGTGGAATCTAAAGCAGCTATAGCGATCTGGGCGTTCCGGGAGGCCTCCACATGACCTTCCGTTCCCAGTGGATCGAGTTGACCTTCCATGTAGGCATCAACGAGATTCCCGGCCGTATGATCCGCCCCCATGGGCGAAGTGGCATAGGTGGCGCCCATGCCCTGCATTCCACGGGGATCGTATCCTGCGATGCTCTGCTTTTTAACCACCGGGATGCGGTGATGGTTCAGGTATTTTCCCACGGCCACAGGCCCGTTTCCAAGGACTTTCCCGAATTCCGTGCCCTCGGCGATTTCCGATACCATCTTTACCGCCGCCTCACCATCACCGAAGGGGATGTGGCCGGCGTCCATGGCCACCGCGAGGGCCACCCCTGTATTCATGGTGTCCACCCCGATGTCATCGGACAGAAAGTCCAGACGGGCGATATAATCCAGGTCCTTGATGTCGGTCATTCCTCCCATGGCCCAGATGGTTTCATACTCCAGCCCGGAGGTCACATAGCCGCTTTTTTTGTCGACGTAGACATTGGAGCAGTGAACGATGCATTTCGAACAGGCCCGGTGTGTGCCCTGGCCGCCCCGTTCTTTAATGATTTTGGCCATGGTCTCCCCGGAGATCTTTTCCCACCCCTCCAGGGTCCCTTTGGTGGCGTTGTAAGATGGGAACGCGCCGATTGAGTTGATAATTCCCACCAGAACCGCCGTACCCAGGGCCGGCAGCGCCTGACCACTGAAAGGGTGAGACTTCACGGCTGCAACATATTGTTTTGAGGCCTCCTTGAATGCCTCGGGGTCGGCAATAACGGCGGGGGACTTGGCTCGCTTGTCGATCACGATCGCCTTGAGGCCTTTGGCGCCCATGACCGCGCCCATGCCGCCGCGTCCGGCTGCCCGACTGGGTCTGCCCTCGACATCCGTGCACTGGACCGATGCGGACTCGAGCATGTACTCTCCGGCCGGGCCGATCACGAGAATGCTGTTTTTCTCACCATAGGCTTTCAGGAGCCTTTCGGCCGTTTCATACGTTCTCAGATTCCGATATTGAGCCGCGGATTCGATGCGCGCCTCTCCCTTTTCATCGATGTGCAGGATGCCCAGTTCACCCGCCCCGGGCTTCCCCTCCACCACGATGGCGGCAATTCCCTGGCCGGCAATGGCTTCGGCGGCAGTTCCGCCCACGTTGCTTTCCTTGATGGTGCCGGTGAGTGGGCTTTTCGCGCCGATGGAAAGGCGGCCTGTGTTGCTGAATGGTGTGCTGCTCAGAAATCCGGGGGCGAACACCAGTTTGTTTTCAGCCCCCAGGGGGTCGCAGGTGGGAGGCACTTCCGAACCCACGAGGATCGACGTCATGCCTCGCCCTCCGAGCCCAACGTATGCTTCGGGGACTTCTTCTGAACGGATGCTTCTGCTGGTCATATCCACCCTTAATAGTTTCATTCCGACCTCCTGGCACCGATGATGCTTATAATTGATAGGAAATTGCTTTTTCAAGACAGATTTATCTCAGGATTACGATAGGCTGTCAAGGGAGCAGATGGCACAAAATATTGTATCTGCCCTTATTATATAGAACTTCTTAATGTCGATATGCCGGTTCAACCCTTCCGGACTTTTTGCTCTCCTTTCTTGAAATGTACCGCATTGGACAAAACATCCATCACCCTTTGGAGCGCCGCTCTGGCGCTGCGATCGTCTTTAGGATCCCAGACAACCCCGGAATCGCGTAAATGAATGCAGGGCAAAAGGTCCTCGCCGATGATTTTTTCAAACAGATAGGTGCAACTGTTGACTTTCTTGTGGGGATCACGAAGCGGGCAGCGAATGCATTTATAGTCGCGGTCGACACAAAGCGATTTTCCGCGAATAAAATAATTTCCGAACACGTTGAGGGAAGCCCGGCGTGCATCGAACCGTCTGAGCAGCTGCTTCCAGTTTCGTTCCGAAAGTTCGTACACCGCCCCCTCATACATAATTCTTCTCACTTCAGTTCTCCCAATGCCCTTTTCCAACGAGAAAAGTTATCCGCAGATCACGCAGATTAACGCAGATTTCCAAAGAAATGAAAGTATACCCCATCTTTTTTTCTATCTGCGAAAATCTGCGTAATCTGCGGATAATTAAAGTTTTTTTACCAAATCGCTAATGCTCGCCGGGTGCCGCCTCAGTCCGCCTCTATGTAATTGGAAGGATCGGCCGCCGTATTCGGATCGAACGCTTTTTTAATTTTCTTCATCCACAGATGATAGCCGCAACAGGCTTCACCGATGCGGGTCACCCTGTCTTTTCCGAAAATTCCCCAGGAATTACTGAAGGGCGTGTTGAAACAGTGTTCCAATCCTTCATCTATCATTTTAAGATACCCCGTGTAAGATTCTTCACGGATGGTATTGTAGCCGTATCCGCACTCGAAGAGGGCGAGATGGGAACCTTCGTAGGTGATGCTCCAGCTGTTCAGCGTACCGTCATCCATGAAGATGCCTTGCTCATTCCATTTATCGCGGTGTTTCTCATCCACGTCCAGTCCGAGCCCCATGGCCGCATTGGTGTCCATGCCGACCATGCCGTCGACGGCAAAGGTTCCGGTGGACCGGAACGCGAGTCGGGGAATAAAACACGCCTTGATCATGGTCAGGAGGTCGCGCTTTTTCCACATCTCATCTTCACCTGTAGCAACGATGCTGCCCCGGGTTTCCTCGAGAATTTTGTCCAGAGTTTTCACCTGCCATGCGTGCTCCTCGGCATTGGCGCCCACCATGACAACACAGAAAGATTTCCTGGGCACATCCAACTCGCCTTTGCTGCGCAGCTCGTAGTATTCGTTGTTGTTGCCGGTAACACATTGACCGTGGGTACCCGGCCCGCCGGACTTGTGCAATGCAAACGCGATGCCGGCCGTTCCTATTTTCCGCATCGCTTCAGCGAACAGCTCCCATGTGGGGAAATCCAAGAGGTGATAGACAATAAACGGCATCAACTCTGTTTCATAGTAAGGAGACTTGCCGTGAACCGGCACCTCACTGGGGCCGGCCCAGGGATGGAGATGCCCGGCCACCTTGGTGAAGACGCCCAGACCCCCGGCATGACCGCAGGCCCCCCGAAGGAGTCCCCGAAGACCGGGGCCCGGCGTATCGGCACAGAACCATCCGGCACCCTGTCCCCAGGAGCCAATGCCGATAATTTCTCCAGTGGGCGTCACCCACTCGGCGCCGATCAGGTTGCGGGCACTGGTGCCCTGACTCACCGCCTGTGGGTTGTTTCCATGCAGCGATGTCAGGCTCGCCAGATAGGAAACCTGGCTGCCGGCCCCCAGCGCGTTGCAGGTGAGACCGACTTTCATGGCTTCCGCCTGAACCTGGGCGAACGAGACATAAGGCTCGGTAACGATGATCATATTCTTGGCATCAAGGTCCAGAATGCGGTTCATGCGCCGCATATCCAGAATGATCGTATTGTCGTCGCCCACAATGTTGTGGAGACCGTAACCGGTGCTAAACGCCTTTTCCCGTATCCCCCTGCGGTTGCACACCTTCATGATGGCCTGGACTTCCTTGGTACTTCCCGGCAGTACGACGGCGGGCGGGCTGCGAAAAAATCGCTTCCCGTGCAGAGCGCCGTCCAGCGCCTGAAAGGCATATCCATCCAGCACCGCCTGATCATCCGAAATATTCTCCGGACCGACGATATCCTCCAATTCGCGATAAACATCTTTCGTATATCCCATGTGGCTCTCCTTTAGATTGATTGCTCAATCAGTTCGACTATATCCAGTACCTTCAACTCGTCGCCGCTCTCCTTGAGAGCATTCAGAAAGTTCCGCTTGCACCAGGGGCAGGCCGTCACCAGTGCCTCGGCACCCGTGCTTTTGGCCTCTTCGATGCGTTCCTGGGCCGTCCAGACGGCAAAATCGGGATAGGAGTCGATGACGCCGCCGCCGGCACCGCAGCACCATGCATACTCCTTGATGCGTGTCATCTCTTTCAATTCCACGCCCGGAACGGCGCGAATCACATCCCTCGGTATCTCGTACACACCGTGGGTGCCCTTGCGCCAGGGTTTCGGCGGATCGTAGATATACATCTGTTTGAAAACGATCTTCTCCTCGCCCTCCCAGGGTACGTATGGCTCCGCCAACCGGCCGAGATGGCAGGGATCGTGGTACGTCACCTTCATCGGCACCTGTTTGCTGAGTTTCAACTTGCCTTCCTTGATCAGACGGTCGATATACTCGGTGATGTGAAGCACCTCGATATCGGGAAACTTGTCCAGTTTACGGTACAGAACCTTGAACCCCTGGTAACAGTCGGAGCAGGAGGTCACGATGGTTTTAACCCCCGCGTTCTTCAGCAGGTCTTCGTTGTTTTCCATGTACTTGGTCGTCTCTCCCAGATAACCCATCTCGTAAACGCGGCAACCGCAGCACGTCTCGTCCTTACCGGCGATACCGACATCCACACCGGCACCCGCGAGAATATTCACTGCGGCTCTCACCTCGGGCCACAGCTCTTCATCGAACGAATACCGGCATCCGGCATGAAAATAAACCTCCGCCTTTTCCTCGGTGATGTTCTTCACCTTGAGCCCCTCGGCCCAGTTCCCGCGGTCGGCCCTCTTCGCCATCATCGTGTTGTCTTCTTTCCGCAGACTGTCGATGACCATCATCTGCTGCGGCAGAAGTTCGCCGTCTTCAACCGCTTTGATTCGAAGCTCCTGGGTAATGGGCATGTTCTCCATGTCCTTGTTGCACTTGCAGGATACTTCGCAGGCACCGCACATGGTGCATTTGTAGAGGATATCCAGAAAGTTGTCGGTGTAATCCATTCTGCCCTCGAGTACGGACAAGCCCATGATCAACCGCCCTCCGGATGAATAGGCATGGAAATTATACCGGCTGATGCTCGGACATTGGTGGGCGAAACGCCAGTCGCTGATTTTGGCCAGAGGTATCCACTTGCATTCGGAACACCTCATGCACCGCAGCATATCATTACGATAATCTTCTAAAGCCATATTCTTCAAGCTCCCTCGTTCAAAAATTGGTTAAAAGCAGAGTCTCCCGGCATTCATGACATTGTTGGGATCGAAAATCTGTTTCATCTTCCGCAATGCCACCGTCGTTTCCGCGTTCCGCCGATACACCTCATCGACAATGGGCCCGTAGGGGCGGCTGAAATAGGCGCCGCCGTTCATGAGCGCCGCAGCGGCGGATTCATACAATGCCTTCACCTTTGCAACTTCCGCAGCTTTCTTCGGATCATAGAAAAGATCGAACTCGCATTGGCAGGAGGT
>JBECKW010000314.1:0-5263 GCA_040235505.1 Desulfobacterales bacterium | reverse complement strand
ACGAGAGCAATCTCGAGCTGATCTCTCGGGGGGTTTACAACGAGTGGATCAAAAAGAGCCTGAAGCGCCTGGCGGAACTGGTGCCCGCCCGCTACGACAAGCCGGAAGCGGAAGACAGCATCGTGGCCTCACTGGATACCTATGTTTTCGCAATCGCCGGACCAACCCCTGCCGAACAACCGGAAGCGACTGCGATAGCTTCCGGAGAGAGCCGGGCCGTGGTGGAGAGTCAAGATCCGGCCGAAGCACCGGTTGTGGTGAAAAAAACAGACCCCGATCCGTCAACTCCGAAACCGATTGGAACCTCCGAAAACTGCACGGAAGCCGGATCGGAAGCATGCGCACCGGATGCAGAATCAAAGCAAGTCCAGGTGAGCAGTGTCTCCAAGGACAAGGGAGACCGGGCCGGGTTGACGGAAGTGCAATGAGGATAACCCGCAGGGAGATAGGCGATAGATGAAGAACAGGTATGAAACAGCGCGGTGGCGGGCAGTACGTCATTATGCCGGATGGCAGGTCATGGGGGTGGCTCTTTTGCTGCTCGTCGGATGTGCAACGGGTGGAAACGTAAAGCCGGCCGCGGTTGAGCAGGAACAGGCAACCGAGGGCCCTACCATCACCCGACTCGACGACGGTCGGGAGGGATTCGTCATCACGGAAGTTCCCCGGCTGGACGAAAGCGCCCGGGAGAATTTCGCACATGCCGTCGAGCTGATGAATGCGAAGTCTTACAACGAAGCCATCGATCTTTTGAAACAAGTGATCGGGCAGTCGCCGGGAGTGACGGCACCCTACATCGATATTGCCATCGCCTACGAGCATGCCGGCAAATTGGATGAAGCCGAGGCGAATCTCAAAATCGCCCTGGAACTGGTTCCCAACCATCCGGTGGCAAGCAACGAATACGGGCTGCTGTGCCGGAAAACCGGAAGGTTTGAAGAGGCCCGGGCGATTTATGAAAAGGCGCTCGAAAGTTTCCCGGAGTATTACCCGCTTCACAGAAATCTGGGGATTCTCTGCGACCTGTACCTGAACGATCCGGTATCCGCCCTCCAGCAGTATCGGATTTACAGCCAGGCTGTTCCCGAAGACCATCAGGTCAAATTGTGGATTGCCGACCTGAGCGCCCGGATAGAAAAAAAATAGGGAGGCGACATGTATCGAAAACTAGGGTTGTGTTTGTGCGTGATTCTGATTTCGGCCACATTCGCCGTTGCCAAGGACACAGGAGACAAAACCGATGAGCACAAGAAAACCGAAACCAAGGAGCTTTCCGGCGAGCACCAGAAAACGGATGCCAAGGAGCTGTCCGGCATGTCCATCGTCGGCAACGATGAAGCCCCGAAGTCCCTGTATATCGTTCCCTGGAAAAGCTCTGAAGTCGGCGTGGAGACCAGTCTGAATATGATGCTCACCGAGGACGATGTGCCCGTGGATCGGGATGTTTTCGCACGGCAGATCGAATTTTATCACGTCAGTGTGGAGAAATAACCACATCGTTTTTAAGGAGGAAGGAAATGGGATTCTATTCAATGGTGGCTTTTTTCCAAAAAGGGGGGCTTTTCATGTACCCCATTCTGCTCGTGTTTGCGATGGGAATCGCCATCGCATTCGAGCGTTGGATCCAACTGAACCGGATCCGCATGGCCAACAACAAGATGTGGGAGAAGGTGCGTCCCGTGCTGGTCAAGGGAGAATTTGAAAAGGCCCGGGACATGGCCGGGAAGGATAAATCCGGGATGGCCCAGATGCTGTCCATGGGATTGGCACGCCAGGGGGCGGTACGGCGCCGGGAGGATATCGAAATCGCCATGGAAGAGAGCATGATGGAGATCATCCCGCAGCTTGAAAAGCGAACACCCTACGTGGCCCTGCTTTCGAATATTGCGACCCTTTTGGGGCTTCTGGGCACCATCATGGGACTGATCGCGGCGTTTACGGCGGTGGCGAATGCCAATCCCTCGGAGAAGGCGGATCTTCTTTCGGCCAGCATCTCGGTGGCCATGAACACCACGGCATTCGGTTTGATGTCGGCAATTCCGCTCCTTCTGCTTCATGCGAAGCTGACGTCCACCACCGGCCAGATCGTTAACAGCCTGGAGATGGCTTCGGTCAAAGCACTGAACAGCATCTCCAATTTCGCCAAACGCCAATTTGAAGCGAGCTGATTATGATTAGACGATTTCATAAGAAAAAAGGAAAGAATGAAGCCCAGGAGCTGGATATCACCACCTTTTTAAACCTAATGGTGGCGCTCATCCCGTTTCTTCTCATCAGTGCCGTCTTTTCCCGGGTGACGATTATGGAACTGAGCGTTCCCACCACCTCGGGCGGAGCGGCCATTCATGCTCCGAATTTCTCCATTGAAGTCGTCGTCCGGAAGACGGGCCTGGAGATCTCCAACGGAAACTCCGTTGAGGCGGCATTTCCGAAAGTGGACGGCGAGTACGATATGGAGATGCTCAAAAAAATACTTCTCCGCCTGAAGGCGCAGTACCCGGACAAGGAGGACGCAACGGTGCTGATGGAGCCGGATATCCCGTATGACTATCTGATCAAGATCATGGACGCGGTGCGCGGAACCGAAGTGCAGGAGGAGGGAAGCGATGAAGTTCAGAAAGTAGTCCTATTTCCACAGATTTCCATAGGAGACGCACCATGAGAAACAGCAGACGCATGAGACGAATGGAGCGCAGCCGGAAAAAGACCGCGGCGCTGAGTCTGACATCACTGATGGATGTTTTTACCATCCTGGTGTTCTTTCTGCTTTTTCATTCAGGCAGCGGTGACGTGCTGGAAGCGCCCAAACAGATCAAGTTGCCGGATTCCATTGTAGAGGAAAAACCGAGGGAAACGGTGGTCATCCTGGTCAGTCCGGAGATGGTGCTGGTCCAGGGCGACGTCGTTGCCAAGACCCCGGATCTGCTGGATTCCAAGGTTGAAAAGGTGGACGGGATCACGCAGCGGCTGCAGCTGCTTGAACGAAGTATTATCGGAATAAACACGAAGTCGGTGGTTGAAGGAAAAGAAGTCACGATCCTCGCGGATAAAACGATCCCGTTCAAGGTGCTTAAAAAAATAATGTCAACGTGTACTGCTTCCGGATACGGACGAATTTCACTCGCCGTTATCCAGAAGAACGCAGAAAGCTAAAGGGAACGCCGTGAACACATCCTTGCTATCACAGGAACTGGCGCCTCTGAACGCGCAGGTCGAGCAGATCCAGGGCACGCTCGAAATGCTCGGCGGCAAGCTGCGTTCGGTAGAGGCTGATCTGGAGACGTTTTCCGCGGACAGACGGCGATTCGATGCCTTGCAGGATGTCTGCGATGCCATCGACAAGCTGGGGGATCTGAAGGCGGAAGCGCTCTTCTGGGAAGGAATCGGAAAGGCTGGCGAGACGGCTGCACATCTGGAAAAGGTTCGAGGCCGCATTTCCCGTTTCAATGAAGAAATCAGTGGATTTCTGGAAAAGCAGTCATCGCTTCAGGCCGAGATCGACCTGAAGAGCGATGAACTGGCGTTTGTCAATGAAGAAATCCTCGAGGTTTACGGCCGGGAAGAGCGCCGCAGGGAAGAGTTCGTCATCGAGCGGGAGATCTCACCTGTTCCATACCGCGCCATGGTGATGCCCTGGACCAAGGAAGCTGAAAGTGAAAGCCGTTTCCGGCGGGCAGTTCTTACGGCCTTGCTTCTTTGCCTGCTTCTGGGATCTGTGGTTCCCCTGGTAAAGGTGCCGGTGCCGGACCGTACGAAGGAGGTGGTCGAGATACCGAAACGCCTGGCCATGCTGGTCAAGAAGGAACCGGTCATACCGGAACCCGTGACGCAGCCGAAAAAAGTCCAGGAAGAGACCGAAAAGCCGCAGGAAGAAGCAAAAAAGTCCCAGGAGGAAGCCAAGCCGGAAAAATCCAAGCCGCAACAGTCAAAGACAAAACCGGATAACAAGCCGAAGGGCGGGAAGCAGGCCACGGCAGTGGCGAAAGCGCCCGTCGGTGGAGGCGGCGGCGGAGCCGCGTCAGCCCGTAAAAAGGCGGAAAGCGTCGGCGTGCTGGCGTTTAGTAATACGTTCAAGGACCTGATGAAAGAAACCCCCAACGCAAAACTCGGCACCGAAGCCCGGCTGAGCAAACAAAGCTCACGGGTGGCGGGTCAGGCCGTGGCCCGGCGATCGCTGGTGGCCATGCAGGCGCAAGGCGGTTCCAGCGGGGGGATTTCCAACTCGGGCGTCAGCATGAACATCGGAAACGGAAGCGTCGATGGCGGTAGTGCAGGAATCGGTATGGGGGGCGGCGGCGGCGACGGAGACGGCACCGGCTTCGGCTTCGTGCACGCGGAAAGCAACATCGCGGACCTGAAGGAATCATCGAGGCCGCTGAGTGACGGCGTCGTTGCGGGGCGAACCGACGAAGAGATCCAGATCGTGTTCGATCGGTACAAGGCCGCACTTTACCGGATCTATAACACCGAATTGCGCAAGGATCCGACCCTGCGAGGAAAGATATTGCTCCGGATCTGCATCGAATCCAACGGAGCGGTGTCCAAATGTGATGTGGAATCGACGGACCTCGCCTCAAAAGAGCTGGTGGCCAAGATCGTCGAACGGATCATGAGGTTCAACTTCGGGCCGAAGGACGGCGTTCCGAAAATGACCATCCTGTACCCGATCGACTTCCTGCCGGCGGCATGATGGCGCCGATGCGTGCAGGGAAAATTTAACCGAATCAAAACCGGATGCGCACCGTCGTACCGGAAGATGCAACAAAAACGGAACTCAGGAGGAAAGCTATGGGATTTTCAACGATGTGGGCGTTTTTTCAAAAGGGCGGGCTTTTCATGTACCCCATCCTGTTTGTATTCGTGGCCGGTATGGGCATCGCGATCGAACGATGGTTTCAGTTGAGCCGCGTCCGGAATGTAAACCGTAAAATGTGGAACAGGATATATCCCATGCTGTCAAAAGGCGAATTCGAAAAGGCCGAGGCAGTCGTCGGCAAGGACAATTCCACCATTTCCCAGATCCTGGGGATGGGCCTGGCAAGGCGGGGGGCGGTACGGCGCCGGGAGGATATCGAAATCGCCATGGAAGAGAGCATGATGGAGATCATCCCGCAGCTTGAAAAGCGCACGCCCTACGTGGCCCTGCTTTCGAATATCGCCACCCTGCTGGGACTTCTGGGCACCATCATGGGACTGATCGCGGCGTTTACGGCGGTGGCGAATGCCAATCCCTCGGAGAAGGCGGATCTTCTTTCGGCCAGCA
>JBECKW010000302.1:0-12098 GCA_040235505.1 Desulfobacterales bacterium | reverse complement strand
TATGGTTGTCGTAGTGGGTGTGGAACGTAAATCTCGGATGCGGAAGGATAATCTGCATCGGGTATTTCTTGTGCGGCTCGCTCTTGTAGCCTTCCCATGAGGGGATGAAGTGGGGCACAATGGGCCGTTCCTTGTCATCCGGCATGTTCTGGCGCAGGCTCTCGGAGGCGAACTCGATTTTTCCGGTATAGGTCCCCAGTTCCTTGGCCTTGTCGGTGCCGCGTTTCGGGTTGCTGGTATCGGGGGTATCGCAATCCCTGCCTTCCGCAAACCAGCGCATGCTGGGGGTGGGTTTGTAGTCGTCCGGCACGTGTGTAAAGTAGTAACCCTTTTCGTTGAGCTCTTCCCAGGTGATCCGCTTGGAAAGATCCGATGAGTCGAAGAAGAGTTTTGCCCAGTCATCTTCGGTGTTCCCTTCGGTGAAAAGGTCCTTCATTCCCAGGCGTTCGGAGAGATCCGTAAGAATCTGGTAATCGGATTTCGACTCGCCCATGGGTTCGATGCATTTTTTCTGCCGCACGAGAATGCGATAGTTGCATCCGATGTGGGCGTTGGTGGTGTACCCGCCGCAGGCGGCCCATTCCGCGATGTCGCTGCGTTCCAGGTTGGTGCAGGCCGGCAGAATGACGTCTGCGAACTTCGCTTCGCCGCCGTACCAGCAATCCTGGTTGACCACGAATTCCAGCTCCGGGCTCTGGTACATCTTCACCCATTTATTGGTGTCGGACATGGTTCCGAAAAAGGACCCGCCGTAACGGTAGAACATTTTGACCTTTGAGTGGCCTTCCATGGGGTAGAGATTGTGCAAGAACTGCTGCTCCATGGTGCGTCCGCAGAAGCCGTCGCCCCAGAACTCTTCCTTCCCGGTGAGAACCGCGTCGGGCAGGGTGAGACGGAACAGTCTCTGTTTCGTCTTGTTCTCGAAGCAAAGCTTCCGCTTGGCGATGTCGGCGCGGCCCATCTGGCCCTGGGGTTCCGCATAGCCCGGGAACCACGGATCGCTGTCGGCGGGCGCGCCCATGGTGGTGCCCCAGATGGAGACGCCGGGTTTGCCAAGGCCCTGCATGGCCTGCAGCAGCACCATCATTCGGGCCCACTCGGTCCCGAAGGCGGTACGGCAGGCACTTCCCTGTCCGCCCCGGCAGCCGCTGGAAAGACAGGTGCGCTTGGATGCCCATTCCCGGGCAAGGGCTTTTATCTTACGGGCGGGGATGCCGGATTCGGCTTCGGCCCATTCGGGGGTCTTGGCGTAGTTGTCGTCGCCGACGCCCAGGATGTAATCCTTGAAATCCTCGAAACCATAGGTTCTATCTTTGACATATTCCTTGTCGTAGGTGCCTTCGGTGATCCACACATAGGCGATGGCCATGGCGATGGCCGTGTCGCTGCCGGGCCGGGGGGGCAGCCAGGTGCCGTCCATGGTGGCGTTGGTGTAGTTGTAGAAGGGGTCGATGAAAACGGTCTTGATACCCTTTTCTTTCAGCCACACGCGCCAGATGGAAGATTCCTGCCCGCTGTAGGTTCCCCGGGTGGTGTCCGGGTCGTTGGACCAGAAGACGATCATCTCCGTATGCTTGAGGGCATCTTCCAACAGATCGAACTGTTCGGGCATGCCCAGTCGCCAGTAGAACCCATAGGTATGGGTGGCGCCCCAGTGCCAGCCTTCCCAGCTGTCGGGGTTGTCCAGGACCGGGGTGTAGTCGAGCATGTTCATGAACCGGTGGAAGGGGCCCATTTTATAGCCTACGATTCCCCAGTTGTGGTGGGAAGAAGTCATGCCGGTGATGGCGGACCCGCCGTAGGTGTCGGTGATTCGTTTGATTTCACCGGCGACGATGTCCAGGGCCTCGTCCCAGCTGATACGCTCGTACCCGGATTTCCCCCGGTTCTGGGTGTTTCTCTCCCCGTTGGGATCGAAGTCCACCCGCTTCAGGGGGTAGAGAATGCGGTTGTCCGAATAGAAACGGTCTCTTTCTCCGTAAACATAGGGTGAGCAATGCATGGCCTTGGGCGGCGAGTATTTTTTACCATCGGCTTCGATCACCCAGGGTTTGTAGTCCTCTTCCGGTATCTGCATGGCGCGTATACGTGTGATTTTACCATCCTTCACATACACGGAAAGCGGTCCTCCATTCGTCAGGCTCGTAAACACTTGTTCGGTCATAGAAGGCTACCTCCTCGTTTTATTCAATTAACAAAAACATGGCTAAAAAATTTATATAAGAAATTTTACCGCTTGTTGCAAGGCTTGGTTGTAGGGTAATTACATATAAAAGATGAACGTTCAACATTCAACGTCCAACATCCAACGTCCAATAATGACTTTGTTCCTTTTGAGATAGAGACAAGTAAAAAACCTCCCTCGTACCCACAATGGCAATACACAGGGAGGTTTTTGATCGGGTTCCACTCTACAACGGCAACATCCTTAATCGGAGTCTTCGCTTACCTGGACGTTGAATGTTGGATGTTGGACGTTGGACGTTCACGCCTTTATACAAGGGCAATATCCCCCAGGTTGACATCCTTTTCGGTTGAAATGTCTTCAATCGCCACGGACTTTCCGTCCTTTTCCAGCTTGAGGGAATAGGAGCGGCTATCCGCCAATCCCCGGAACCAGAAGTCGCCGAAGTTGTCGGTTTCCACCGTCACGGCGTCTCCGCTTTCGGTATCCGTCAGGGTGCAGTTGGCGCCGATGACCACTTCCTTTTCCACCGGATCGTACAGGGTGCCGCCCACGAACTTCTTGGGCAGGTTCAGGTAGTGGACGTTGGTCTTGAGCCCGTTTTTGTAGGCACGCGGATCGGCCTTCGCGATGAGGTCCGCAAGCTCCGATTCATCCGCGAACTTGATGGCGCCAGTGGGGCACTGGTCCACGCAGCGGGGCACGTCCCAGCCGTCGTCCAGAAGATGCGCGCAACCGGTGCACTTCTGGGCGATGTTGAGGTTTTCGTTGAAGTAGATGGCATCGTAGGGGCAGGCATCGGCGCACAGCTTGCAGCCGGTGCACTTGGCCGGATCGATGACCACCAGGCCGTCTTCCCGCTTGTAGATGGCATCCGCCTTGCAGTCCTTCATGCAGGGGGCGTCTTCGCAGTGCATGCACATCGCAGGTAAGTAGGAGACCTTTACCTTGGGGACGGTGCCGCGGACGGTTTCCTGAATGCCGATCCAGAATTGCCCGGTATCGGGCTGGGGCATGGCATAGGGCATCCAGTTGTTGGCCACATGCTCGTCCTTGCAGGCGATCTGGCAGCAGTAGCAACCGTTGCAGATGGACAGATCGATGACAAAAGCTTTTTTCATTATTCGTCTCCTCCTATAACCCAGGCGTCAAACCGGAGACCGGCGGCCGGATCGTATTTTCTCTCAAATGCATCGGGGTAGTCTCTTCGCCACTGGTCCATCTCCTTGCCGCTGAGGCGCTCCACCTCTACCAGGTAGCCCTGGACGGCGTTGCCGACGCAGTTCTTGGAGGTGATTTTCCGGGGCGCGATGGTGTTGATGGCGCCGCCGCGGTCCACCTTTCCGGGGATGATGGCATCGGCCCGGGCGCCGTGGTCCATATAGGCGACGCCGGGGCGCAGACGCTCGGTGACGTAGGCGCCGGCCAGAACGATACCACGTTCGTTGAAGACCTTGACGATGTCGCCGTTCTTGATGCCGCGTTTTTCAGCCTCGGAGGTATGAATCCAGCACGGTTCGTACATGTATCCGTCATATCCCCTGACCTTCATGGTGGGGGCTTCACGGGTCCAGGTGATGTCGTCGCACTGGGCGTGTACCCGCCACCGGCCATGGTTGGACTGGAGAAGCAGCGGGAACATTCTGGCCCGTTCGCTGCTCATGCGCTCGTCGTGGGACTCGCTGCGCTCGATCCACTTGGGAAGCGGTCCGCGTTCCTGATCCTGCGGAAAATGCGTGGCCAGCTTTTCGGAGTAGAACTCGAGTTTTCCACTGGGGGTGGGCAGCTTGTTTTTCACCGGGTCATCGTAGAATCTTCGCAGGCCCGGAATATCGTTTTCCCAGTCATCGGCGCAGTGGTACAGGTAGTACTTCCTTTCCACGAAGTCTTCCCATTTATCCAGTTTGTCGATGCCCATGTAGCCGAAGATGGCTTTCTGCATGTCTGCGATGCTTTCGCCCTCGGTCATGGTCTCTTCCATACCGAACTGCTTGGCCACTTCCACCACCACTTCGAAGTCGCTCTTGGACTCGCCGATGGGTTCGATGGCCTGTTCGGCCAGGGCGATGTTGGTGATCTGCGTCCCCTGACGGATGTTGGTGACGATGTCCTCAACTTCCATGTGGGTGTTGGAGGGCAGAATGATGTCGGCATAGAGGCAGTCGTTCTCCAGCCACGGATGCTGGGCCACGATGAACTCGATCTCCGGGTTTCTCAGGGACATCATGGTGCCGTTGCCGTCGTTCCAGCAGGTGACGCGGCAGGGGGTGTCGGTCCAGATCATGTGGATACGCGTACCGCCTTCCTCTTTGGCGATGGGGTAGGTGTATTTTTCGAACTGGTCCTGCACGAGGCCCTCTTGGGCGCCGGCACCGTGGAAGACCACCGGATCATGGGAGTCGATGGCGTCCTGGATCAAGGTTTTGGGAATCACCTGTTTCTGCCAGGCGGCAACCGAGTTCATGACCGGGATAGCCAGGCGCTCGTGAATTTCCGGGTTCCAGAAAAAGGTACCTGCGAGGCCCTTGGCTCTCGGCATACCGAAGTAGGTAAGCTGATGCTGATGCACACCCGGGCCGCCCAGGCCCTGCATCCCCAGCAGACACACTTCCAGCCGGCCCGGCTCATGGGACCAGGGACCGCGGATCATACCACCGCCGAAATAGTGGGCGATGGAGGTGGTCTTGGCGGCGAATTCACGGGCAAGCGCCTTGATGGTCCATTCGGGCACGCCGCATTTTTCACTGGCCCATGCGGGCGTTTTGGGAATGTCATCCTCTTTTCCGGTGACATAATCGCAGAACTTGTCAAACCCCACCACATGGGTGTCCACGTAATCCTTTTTATAAAGTCCTTCGGTGATCCAGACATGGGCGATGGCAAGCTGCAGGGCCGCATCGGTGTTGGGAAGCACCGGGATCCACTTGTCGGCGTGGATGGCGCAGCCGTAATTCACGTCCGGACAGATGTAAATCTGTTTGATGCCGATCTCTTTCCAGAAATACATGAGACGGCTTGCAAACTGGCCGGTGAACCCCCAGGGGGTGGTTTCCGGATCGCAGCTCCAGAAAAGGACCATCTCCGCGTGATCGGTGGTGTCTTTGACGATGTTGTGGGCCGGCCACATCATGCCCTGGACGCCCTGACCCCAGACATGTTTTGAGCCCCAGTACCAGCCTTCCCAGCTGTCCGGGTTCCGGATCTGCTGGGTAAATCCGCCCATGTTGTCCAGCAAGGTCGAGGCATGACCGTGGGGAGTGTTGATGGTGGAGCACTCGCCGTGGCCGTCGCCCTGGAGGAGAATACCATTGGGGCCGTATGCTTTATGAACGCGCCTGATTTCATCGGCGATGATTTTGGCTGCCTCATCCCAGGAGACCCGCTTAAACTTGCTCTTTCCGCGGTTCTGGGTGTTTCTCTCACCGTTGGGATCGAAGTCCACCCGCATGATGGGGTATTTGATCCGGTTGGGTGAATAAACCCGTTTTTTATACGAAAGGGCGAAGGGACCCGGCAGCGATTTCCAGGCAGCTTCCAGGGTTTTCCCGTTCTTTTCGAATTTCCAGGTTTTGACGTCCTCTCTTTTGTATTTCCAATCGTAGCGGAAAGGCCGGACCCTGACGATCTTACCGTCCTTCACGTCGACCATGCCTTCACTGCCGCCGCCAAAATAGCCCCCAAGGCCGAGGGCCCTGATGACGGTTTTGTCACTTGTTTTAATCTTCGACATGTAGTAACTCCCTCCTTACCTTCATACTTTCGTGTGGTTTTATTCCGGGAACTGCAGATTCCCGAATGATGTTGAAAGCCTATGCTGGTGTCATGATCGAGCCGGTTCAGGTACGAAAGTACCCGCAGGCTGACCATTGCTGAAAGCTGTTGGCCGCCTGTGCCCGTCCGGAATGCCGGTTCCGGACGGGCGCAAGGTTTTCATTCCCATACTGCTAATCCATTATCACACGTGCATCCACAGCGTAGAGATCTTCACGAACTCCTTTGAGAGGATTGATATCCATTTCCTTGATCTGCGGGAAGTCGGTTACTAAAAGACCGAGACGCTGAAGATTGTCCGCAACCTGTTCGATACTGACGGCTTCCTGGCCACGAACCCCCTTCAGGATGGGGAAACTTCGAATGCTCTGGACCATCTCCATGCTCTCGGAGAGGCTCAACGGGGCAAGTGCAAACCGAACATCTTTAAGAACTTCCGTATAGATACCACCCAGACCGAACATGATCAGATGCCCGAACCCTTCCTCCCGGCTCACGCCGAGGATCATTTCGGTACCGCCGATCATGGACTGGAAAAGAACGCCCTTGGCGTCCTTGATCTTCATCATGTGATCGTAAGCTTCTTCGGCTTCGGCAAGGTTGTTGATGCCGACCTTCACGCCGCCCACATCGGACTTGTGAAGAGGACCCACCACCTTCACCACCATGGGGAAGCCGACCTTGTCGCAGGCCGTGGCCAGATCCGCCTTGTCCGTGATGGTCTCGAGGGCCGGTAGCTTGAAGCCGGCGGCCCCCAGCAGGGCATCCACATCGTCCGGGGAAAGCACGTTGGTCTTTCCGTCCAGCACGGAGGCGATGGCGGCCTTGTCGTATCCCGGCAGCTCGGCGGTCGCCTCATCGGTCCTGGCAGCGCCTGAAATGTTGGCAAGGGCCTTGGCTAGGGAAACCTCGTCCTGGAAATAGACGTTGCCCGGGGTCCTGAATGCATCGATTTTTTCCCATGCGGTGGTCAGGGACGAGAGCATCGGCAGCACCGGGATGGGACTCGTTTTCATGGCATCCGCGATGGCGGTGTAGATGGGCATATTGTCGGACATTCCGGAGTTGCCGGTCAGCACGGCGATGGCATCCACGTTTCCGGTCTCTTCCTTGCCCAGGACTTCAATAATTTTCTGGATGACTTCCGCATTCCGGCTTGGAAGGCAGTCGATGGGATTGGTAAACGCCGCTTCGGCCGGCAGGATCTCTCCCAGCTGTTTGATGGTGCTTTCCTTGAAATTCGCCATGGAAAGTCCCTGACGGAAAATCTCGTCGGACATCATGACGCCGGGCCCGCCCGCATCGGTGAGAACGCAGATGTTTTTGCCCTTGAGGGTGCCGCGGCAGGCCACCAGGGCGCAGGCCGTATCGATGAGCTCGGCCTTGCTGTACACCCGGATGATGCCGGCCTTTTCGAACAGGGCCTGGACCGCCGTATCGGAGCTTGCCATGGCGCCGGTGTGGCTGGCGGCAGCCCGCGCACCGGCGGGGGTGGTACCGGATTTGATGCCCACGATGGTGCAGCCCTTTTTAATCAGGCTTCGGGCATGCTCAAGAAGCACCGCCGGCTTTTTAACAGATTCCATGTAAATCAGCAGTACCCTGGCGTTTTCCGGACCGTACTGCTCGTCGTACATTTTGACAAGATCCTCCACGCCGTACTGGATGGAGTTGCCGAGGTTGACAACGATGCCAAAGGAAAGCCCGCGTCGGTCGGCCACTTCCATGACGTAGTCGACGGTGGCCCCGCTGCCGCTGATGATGTCAACGGCCCCCCCGGGAAGCTGGGGGACGATGCCGGCGAACTTGCCTTTGTAGGTGTGGGTGAGAAATCCCGAGCAGTTGGGGCCGATAATGTCCATACCGGCCGCCTTTCCGATCTCGAGCATCTCCCGCTCCATCTGTTTTCCGGCTTCGTCCTTTTCACCGAAACCGGCGGTCAGAACGATGACCGACCCCGTTCCTTTGTCGGCCAGTGTCTGAATGGTGGCGACGGCGAATTTGGATGGAATGGCCACAAAGGCCAGATCCGGTGCGCCGGGAAGGGATTCGATGTCTTTGAAGGCGGTAATGCCCTGGACTTCCGCGCTTTTAGGGTTCACCGGCCAGAGATTGCCATTGTATCCGTTATCCTTGATTTTTTTGAAGACGCGTCCTCCGGGCTTGAGGGCGTCACTGCTCGCCCCGATCACTGCGATGCTTTCGGGGTAAAACAGGTATTCAAAGGTTGTTTTTCTTGTGTTCACAAAAATCCTCCTGGAAAGAAAGAACGGTGAACCCGCCAGAGGCGGATTCACCGTTCTTTAGTATTTTAATTGATGCTCATCTCGCGACCGGCGGAAAAAGCCTTGTAGTTGGCCGCCCAGATCCCCGGGGTGGGGCTCACGCTCTGGAGCGCCTTGAGCCACAGTTCCGCCGGCAGGGTGCTGAAGGGCTCGATGCTGCTCAGAACACCCATCATCACCACGTTGGCGGACCGGCCGACTTTATCTCCCAGTTCGATGGCTTTGCCCAGTATATCCACCTCGTTGATGGTGACATCCGTGAGGGCCGTTTTGACCTTTTCCATATCCGGATAGTCCTCCGGGGCGGTGCCGGCGGGAACGATCTGGGTTTTGGCCAGGATGATCCGGCCGCCTTCCTTGATCAGTTCCAGGAATCCGGGGCGCAGGATTTCACTGGCTTCCATGCAGATCAGGCAGTCGGTGCTGCCGGGCATCAGAACCGGGCTGAAGGCTTTTCCGCAGGAGAAGGTCGAAATTACCGGACCGCCCATCTGGGCCATACCGTGGGTCTCTCCCTTCACCACGTTGGTGTCGCCGTAGCCGGCCAGGAAGGCAAGCTGGGTCAGGACGCGTCCGAAGAAGAGGTTTCCCTGTCCGCCCACGCCGCGGATGGCCACGGAAAGTTTCTCGGGCAGCGCATCCTTGGAAACGGTGATATCCTTCACTTCGGGCGGCGCCTCGATCTCCACCTTGGCGGCTTTCTTTTCCACCTTTTCGGTGATGGGCACGATGGCGTTAAAGGGGCACATCTGGGAGCAGGCCGGTGTGTTGCCGCCGCAGGCGGAGCACATGTTGTTGAAGGCCGGGAATCCGTCCTCGCCCTTTTCGATGCCGGGGCACATCAGGCAGGTGTAACACTGGTCACACTTGCCCTTGTCGATCTCGTAGGTAACAACCTTCTTGGCATTGGGCACCTTTTTGATGCAGCAGCCGCGAACCACCAGGGTCAGAAACTCTCCTTCCTCGGCGCGTTTCAGGGCGTTTCTGAGGGATTTCTGCACATCCTTGCGGTCATAGGCGTCCACGGTCACCACCGGAGTGCCTTCACCTTCTATGGCCTTGACCAGGTCGAATTTGACTTCTTCGCCCGCCAGGTTCACCGGGGAGCTCGGGGCCGGCTGGCCGCCGGTCATGGCAGTCCAGAAATTATCGAGAACGATTTTGACGCCTCTCACATTGCGGAATATCGCGTTGCGGGTGGCGTCCATGCCGGAATGACACTCGGTGCTGTCGCCGAGAATGCTGACACATTTGGCGGCTTTGTCAGGTTTTGCAATCGAGTAGCCGGTGCGCATGCTTTCACTGGCGCCCATGGCAAGACCCGTATCCAGTGCATTCATGAAATAGAGCAGGGCGTTGCAGCCGATGTCGCCGAAGGCGATGTCGATGTTTCCGCGTTTTTTGAGTTTGGCCATCGTTTCGGCAAAGAGACGATAGGGGCAGCCGGCGCAGATCATGGGCGGACGCATGGTGGGGGTGCCCACGGGTTTGCGCTGGGGAATCTCGGTGCCGAGGGCTTCGGCGATGGTGGCCGGGCTCCATTCGGTGCGGTTGCTCAACTCGGGTTTCCCCTTGACTTTGAGGCCTGCGGCGCTCAGGGTCTCCTCGATGAACCGGTACCCGTCCTCGATGACGTACACATCTCCCTTGATGGAATCGCAGAAGGAGCGGATGAGATTCATGGGGAGCGGGTTGGTGAAGCCGAGGGAGAGAATGTCGATGTTCTTGCCGAGGGTTGCAGCGGCTTCCTGGGCGAAAAGATAATTGGCACCGTAGGTGATGATGCCGATCTCGCCGTCCCCTTTGATTCTCCGGTTGAGGGGGGAGTCTTCCACCATTTTCTGAAGGGCCGGTAATCTTTCGGAGATAACCGTGTCATAATTTTTCCGTGCCATACCGGGCAGCGAGTTGTAATACCGCATGCTTTCGGGCATGGGAAGCGAATCAACCTTTCGGGTTGGTTTCAGGGTGACGAGTCCTTCACTGTGGCACAGGGTGCCGGAAGCGAGAATCACCACCGGGGTTTTGTACTTCCGCCCGATTTCCGCGGCAATGGCCGGGGCATCCATCATATCCTGATGGCTGGCGGGCTCGAGAACCGGCAGAAAGCATGTTTTAAACAGGTACCGCGGATCCACCAGATGCTGGGTGGAACTCGGTGTAAAATCGGAAGCTATATAATGGATAAGGGCGCCCCGCGGTTCCGTGAAGAAAGAGGAGCTGGTGAACGTGTCGCCGGCCTGGAACAGGCCGGGGATTTTCATGGTGACCACCGCATCGTTGCCTGCGAGGGTTTGTCCAAAGCCTACGCCGACGGCCACGGCTTCGTTGGTGGACCATCCCACCTTGATCATGTCTTGAACCTGGGAAAGCCCACGGTCGATCACTTCCGTGCTCGGGGTTCCCGGATATCCATCCGCACTATGGATGCCGCCGCGAACGCAGCCGACGGCAAAAGCGATGTTACCCTGCAGGACTTCCTGTTTCCCCGCCTCTGCAGTACATAACGTTTTTATTTTATTTTCTTTCATTACAGCTCCTTTCAAATCTGTTCAATCTTAGAACTCACAAATTCGAGCTTATGTAAATATCAAAAATCGATAGGTTCTATATACAGAAATATGTTCTTAATAATGTAATTTTGCCGATTTGTCAACGGTTATTTTTCTGCTCCTTTCCGGCGTAGCCTTTTGTAAGTATTATTTATTACTGGTATATTTGAATGTGGAGGGTTGGATACGAGAAAGGTCCGAATGATGGAATTTAGGTGCAATAGGGTCTGGGAACCGCTACCGCCCGCTGTTGTATATCTGAATATCTGCCTTTTCAAGAGTCACCAAACCTCCTTGAAGCGCACCTTCGATGTGGGAGAGGAAAGCCTGAATTTTCTCGGCCGTGTCCACGATTTCCACAACGATCGGAAGGTCAAGGGAAAGTCTCAATATTTTGGACGTGTGAATGCGGCTGCCGGCGCCGAAGCCCATCAGCCCCCGCAGTACGGTGGCGCCCGCCAGGCCGTTCTCTTTCGCTTGGATAACAAGCCATTCGTAGAGGGGTTTTCCGTCGTACTTGTCGTTTTCTCCGATAAAAAGTCGAAGAAGTTTGCCTTCGGGTGGCAGGTTCATAGGGTTACCTCCAAATTGCGATCATGGCAAATCTGCCCAGAATCACCGCTCCCAGGCCCAGGACGAGATGCATTCCGATATTCATAAGAGCCAGAAGCATTTCCTGGTCCTGCAGCAGTGAGACCGTTTCATTGCTGAAAGTGGAATAGGTCGTGAATGCGCCCAGCACGCCGACCAACAACAGCAATCGAACCTCGGCCGATAGTACCATCTGTGTTTCAACAAGCTGGGAGAGAGCGCCGATGAAAAAGCAGCCCACCACATTGACCACAAGCGTACCAAAAGGGAAATCGATCCGATGGGATAGATTCTGGACAAACCCGCTGACCGTATACCGCAGGATCGCACCCATGAAACCGCCGATACCGACAAAAAACAAATTCCGCATTATCCTACATCGCCTCTTGTACATGCCGCCGAATCGTACAGATTCGTCCTCATGCCTGACCGGAAACCGGCGAAATCCACCACGTGGCGGCAAACAGCAAAGGCTTTCCGGTATAAATTCCTTTTTAATTCAATCACCTGTGTTGATCCTATGGCTCAAGATTTCTATTTAACCTATTATATTTATAATATCCGATTTGAATGTCAACCTCAATATATCAGGACTTCCCCCAATATTTTTTCACCAAAGTGACAATTGGGGCGACGGTGTCGGCACAGAGCCTCTCGGACGCAACGGACCTTTGCCAATTCTTTTAAATATGGCGCTGATACCATCGGCCAGCG
>JBECKW010000185.1:0-10380 GCA_040235505.1 Desulfobacterales bacterium | reverse complement strand
CTACGGGGTACGTGGTTCAGGGATGGGGGTTGAATTCGGAAGGTGAGGCCGTGGGGGCCGTGGGGGATATTACCCTTGACTCCTTTACCTCTCCTCCCCAGGAAAGCACCGAGGCGACGTTGATCGTCAACCTCAATTCGGATGCCAACGACAACACAACCGCTGCCGCCGGCGGCCTGGTAAGTGCATGGGACGGATCGGATGCGGACGGCGACGGTCTCTATATCGATTCGGCGGCCTACGATTACCAGACATCGACGACCGTTTACGATTCTCTGGGTAACACCCACGATGTCACCTACTATTTCGACAAGACCGGTACGGACGGAGAATGGGAATACCTCGTCACCTGCGACCCGGCAGAAGATCCAACCGGCTCCGGGGCGACCCAGGGGCTGCTCGCCAACGGGCTCGTAACGTTTTCCACCAGTTCCGGCGAAATCACCGGCATGACCATGTACGACAGAGATGGCAGCGCTGCCGCCGGCGATCCGGAAACAGCCCTGGACAGCTCTGCTTCGGGCTATCATCAGTTTACCGCTGATTTTCTCGGCGGCGCACCGATGAACGTTTCCCTCAATCTGGGAACCCGTTACAACGGCACTACCTGGGAAAATGAGGGGGAAAGTACCACCCAGTATGCTACGGAATCGGCCACGACCTACCAGACCGCCGACGGCTACGGCGCGGGTGCACTGGAATCCATCGATGTGGGGACCGACGGCACGATTACCGGCAGTTATTCAAACGGTGCAACCATCCCGTTGTACCAGATCGCCTTGGCTGATTTCGTCAACGTGAACGGGCTCAAGAAGTTGGGTGGCTCCCTCTATGCGGAAACCAGCCAGAGCGGCGCGGCCACTACGAATTTCCCCGGCACCGCAGGGCTGGGCAGTATCTCCCCCAACTCCCTGGAGCAGTCCAACGTGGATATTGCATCGGAATTCGTCAAAATGATCCAGATCGAGCGTTCGTACCAGGCGAACTCGAAAATCATCACCACGGTGGATGATATGTTGTCAAACACCATCAATATGAAACGATAGCGCCGGGCAGGTAATGTGAAGGATCGGAGAGGATTCCCATGATAGGAATCAATGCAACACTCGATATCGCCAAGCAGGCTATCCAGGCCAACCAATACGGATTGAACGTAACCGGTCAGAATATCGCCAATGTGGACAATCCGAATTACAGCCGGCAGCTCATGGAACTCAACTCCGGTGGATCCCTGAAAGTTGGCGGCCTGGTTTTCGGAACGGGGGTCGATGTCACCCAGATTGCCAGCTCCGTCGACTCCCTGCTCCAGTCCTGGATGAACAACGAGCAGTCAACCGCCAGCGCCTATGATAAAAAATCGGGCAACCTGAACTACGTCCAAGATATTTTCAACCTGGATACCGATAGTTCTCTGGATTCCCTGTTTTCCGATTTCTGGAACAGCTGGTCGAAACTTTCAAATGTCCCTGACGGATCGTCTGAACGGGCCGGGGTTCTGGAAAGCGGAAATGCGATTGTCCAGCAGTTCAACGACATGAGCGATGGTTTGAATAATCTGAGCTCGGACGTCAATAATCGGATTGACGTGGCGGTGGATTCCATCAATGGCATTACAGCGCAGATCGACAAGCTGAATAAATCCATTGTCAGCATCGAAGCCCAGCAGGGCGCCGTCGCCAATGACCTGCGCGATGAGCGTACGGCCCTGGTCTCGAAGTTGTCCGGGCTTCTGGATATCACCACCTATGAACAAAGCGACGGGTCCCTGCTGGTGACGGCGGCCAGGGGGTCGGCCATTCTGGTGGGCAGCGGCGGCACAAGGGAATTGTCGACCGGTGATGGGGGGCGGATCATGTGGGAGAGTTCCGGGGGACCGGTCGATATTTCAGACCAGATTTCAGGCGGCAGCCTGGGGGGATGGCTGGACATCCGGGACGAAGTGATTCCGGAATACCAGTCGGAGCTGGATTCCCTGGCCCGGGCCTTTATGTGGAACGTCAACTACCAACATTCCCAGGGGGTCGGGCTGAACTATTTCAGCGATGCGGTGACCGGCAGTTCCGCAACCGACGCGAGCGCTGGAAACCAGTTGGATTCTCTTGATTTCTTTAACAATGTGGACCCCTCCGGGACTTTTTCCACATGGATACACGATAGCAGCACCGATACCAATACGAAGGTGGGTATCGATTTCAGTTCCTACGGAATCGGCGCCTCCTCCACGATGCAGGACCTGGCGGATGCGTTCAACCAGGCACTGACCGATCAAGGAGCCACCGGTGTCACGGCGACGGTGAACGCCGACGGCGACCAGATCATTTTTACACCGGATTCCTCTAATTACCAGTTCGCGTTTGGGGAAGACGATTCCGGTTTGGCGGCGGCCCTCGGTGTGAACACATTTTTTACCGGTTCCGGCGCCGATGACATGGGAATCAATTCGCAGCTTTCCGACACGGACAATATCGCTGCCGGGCAGTTGGACCCCACTACCGGGGAGATTGCCGCGGGAGACAATTCCAATGCGCTCCTTTTGGCCGAATGCGGCGAAATCAGTATGGATATGAATGTCTATTCCTATGACCGGACATCCGATCCGCCGTCCACCGCTTCGACCATCACCACGACGACGGATTCCTATTACCAGACCATGGTATCAAACCTCGGGGTTCTAACCGACAATGTGAACCGAAACCTGGAAACGTCCCAGGCCATGGTGAGTGAACTTCAGGATCAGCGGGATTCCATTTCGGGGGTTTCCCTGGACGAGGAGATGATCAACCTCACGAAATATCAGAATTCTTACAACGCGGCATCGAAACTGCTCAAGGTAGCGGACGAGATGCTCGATACGATTATTTCGACACGCTAGAAGAAAGGAAGGACGCCATGCGGGTCGCCACCATGACGATTTACAATAATAGCAGTACCCAACTGACCAGGACTCTTTCCGATTACAACAAGGCTGCAAAGACCGTTACAACCGGGAAGAAGGTTCAGGATCCCTCTGATGACCCCGTGGGGTACGCGCAGGTGATGGATATCGGTTCGACCCTGTCGCAGCTGGGCCAGCTGCATGACAATATCAATACCGGAACGCAATGGCTGACGACGTCCGAAACCACCCTCAACAGCGTCCTGGACACGATTTCGCAGGCCAAGCAGCTTGCCATTGCCGCCACCAACGGTACCTATAATGACGAAGACTATGCAACCGCGGCCGCCCAGGTGGATGAAATGCTGTCACAATTGGTGGATACTGCAAATACGAAAGTCAACGGGCACTACCTTTTCTCGGGCACCAAAACCGATACGCAGCCCTACACCCTGGATGAAACTGCAGTCCCGCCGATTACCTACTCCGGGAACGGCGAGAAATTTTCCATCAGCACCGGGGTCGGTTCAAGGACCGATGTGAGCTACACGGGCGATGAAGTGTTCGGGCAGACCGGTGTCGATTCCGATGGGAACGGCATCGATGACGACCTGTTCAGCCTTTTGATGTCCATGAAGGACGATTTGGCCAACAACAACGGTGCCAATCTGGAAACCATCATGGGGGACCTCGATACCCACTATAATAACGTCAACAATCTGATTTCCGATGTCGGGATCAAGAGTAACCGTCTGGATACAAAGGAGAACGTGGTAAGCGATTTCGAAACCACCTTGACGGAGCAGAAATCGAACATCGAGGATGTGGACCTGACCGATGCGGCCACGGATCTGGCGTTGAAGCAGACCGCCTATCAGGCCGCGCTTAAGGCAACATCGTCCATTATTTCAGTGAGTTTGGTGGATTACATGTAGGGTGGCGAAATATCCGGCAGCGGCCCGAAAGCCACGGCGGCGATTTGTCATAAGATTTGAAAAAAGGCTAAAGGGTGACCGGGATTATGTCGATTGATTGTTCAGGCTCCCCAAATGGGGCAATCTCGACGCATGTCGCTTGCTTGGGTAATCTCAATGGCCGCAGACATTGCGACGAAACGAAAGACCAAGTGAATTCAAGGAGTTTGTGATGGCCGTTTCCGCTACATCCGGCAGCATTTCCGTTACCACCGGTATTGCATCCGGCATCGATTATGAAGCGATTATCGATGCGAGCCTGAAAGTTGAGCAGGTGCCGATTGATAATCTGGAGACCAAGAAGTCGGATTACCAATCGGAAATTTCCGCCTTGGGCGAGGTGAAAAGTTCGCTGTCGACCTTTCAGGATGCCGTTGGCGAGTTGGCGGATTCCTGGGATTTTTTCAGTTATGCCAGCACCTCCTCCGACGATGATATTTTATCCACCGAGGTGACCGGAGATGCCTCGGCTGGCACTTATCAAGTCAAAGTGAGCCAGGTCGCCGCCCCGGCAATCATTATGGGGTCCAGCAGCTTTTCATCCACCAGCGATACCGTTGGCGGCGGTACCATCAGCATCCAGGTGGGGACCGGGGATCAAGTAGACGTTGCAATTGGCAGTGACAGCACCCTGTCGGACATTAAAAGTGCCATCAACCAAGCCGATGCAGGTGTCACGGCCAGTATCGTGCAAGTCAGCGACGGCACTTACACCCTTGCCCTGATAGCGAATGAAAGCGGCCAGGACATCACCTTTTCCATATCCGATGATGACAATAATAACACGGACAGCTCCGGGCTTTCGGCACTTTATGCGGATCCATCAACGGGCAGCATGACCGTTGCCCAGGCCGCGGCCAAGGCGCAATACTCCATGGGCGATATGAATTTTGAAAGCAGCAGCAATGAGATCACCGGTCTCATCCCCGGAGTGACCCTCAGTTTGAACAATGCCGATCCGGACACCACCGTCACCGTCAAGGTGAAGACGGACACCAGTGCCATGTCGGATAAGATCCAGTCGATGGTGGATGCCTATAACAGTTTCGAAGATCTTATGGAGAAGTACCAGGACAAGGGGGATGACAGTTCCTACGGTATTCTTTTCGGAGATACCACCACCAACAACCTGAGATCCAGAATGCGGCAGCTTATCTTCACGAAGGTGGACAACGGGGAGTCGAATATCACTTACCTGAGCCGGTTGGGCGTGGAAATGGGCGACGACGGGCATCTGACCTTTGACAAAGACACCTTCAAAAGTGCCCTTTCGGACGATCCGGAAAGCGTGATGAATTTTTTCACGAAGGACAGCACGGGCCTGGCGGATACCATGAATTCAACGTTGAATTCCTATCTGAAATATAACGGGATATTTGCCGCCAAAATAGACGGTCTTCAGTCGTCGGTGGATCGGACCAGCAGCAAGATTGACTACCTTAACGACAAGCTGACGACGTACGAAGCTCGGCTGCGGAAAAAATATGCCGACCTGGAAACGCTGCTCTCGAGCCTGACGAATACACAGAGCTCTCTGACCTCAGCCCTCAGTTCGTTAACTACCAGCAGTAGCAGCAGCTAAGCAAAGAATAATGAAGGACTCCTCATGAGCGAATCGGTTCAAGATGAAATTATACGCCAGTTGATGGGCAATGCCGGGGACATCATCTCCGCCGTTAAGGACGATGGCCGGGAAAAGTTCGTTGCCTTGGCGCATCGACAGAAACACCTGACGGAATCCTTTGGGAAAAGCCTTCTTCACGCAGAGGTCCGCGCACCGCGCGCATCGATAGAAGCGCTCCAGGATTTTGTGGCAAAGGCGGTCGAAGCGGTAAAAAACGAAATGCGCCGGAACCGCGAAAACATGCTTGCTGCCGGCATCAAGAAAAAAGTTCTCCACGCTTACGGTACGGTGACCGTGTCCGACAGATAACCTACTTTTTATCCAGCCTCACCCTTATGGATCGTGCGTGGGCCGACAGGCCCTCGATTTCCGCAAGCCGCATGATGTGCGGCGCATCCTCTTCGAACGCCTCCCGGCTGTAATAGACCAGACTCGTTTTTTTGATGAAATGGTCCACCGACAGGGCCGAGGCAAACCGTGCCGTTCCCGCCGTGGGCAGCACGTGGTTGGGTCCGGCGATATAATCCCCCACCGGCTCCGGGGTATGGTGTCCCATGAAAACGGCCCCGGCATGGCGGATTTTCCCCACGTGGTCGAAGGGCGCATCGATATGAAGCTCCAGGTGCTCCGGAGCGAAGCGGTTGGCCAGGTCGATGGCGGCATCGATATCGCCCACCACCATGATGGCGCCGAAGTCGGCCAGGGATTTTTCAGCAATATCCCGGCGCGGCAATTCGGAGAGCTGCCGCGCCACTTCGCGCTGAACGGCTTCGGCCACGGCGCCTGAAGTGGTGACCAGGACCGCCGAGGAAAGGGCGTCATGCTCTGCCTGGGACAGGAGGTCCGCCGCGGTATAGGCAGGGTCGGCGGTCCCGTCGGCGATGACCAGGACCTCGCTGGGACCCGCGATCATATCGATGCCCACGGTCCCGGAGACGATTTTTTTGGCCAGGGTCACCCACATATTCCCCGGCCCCACGATCACATCGACCTTCGGCACACTTTCGGTGCCGTAGGCGAGGGCGCCGATGGCCCAGGCACTGCCGACTTTTACGATATCATCCACGCCCGCCTTCTTTGCCGCAACCAGCAGATGCGGGTTTACAGAACCGTCCCGGGTGGGAGGGGTCGCCATGGTGATATGCCGTACCCCGGCAATCCGGGCCGGGATCACGCCCATGAGGACCGAGGATACCAGGGGGGTGCTTCCCCCTTTTCCGCCCGGGACATAGGCCCCGACGCGGTCCACGGGGCGGACGAGCTGCCCCAGAAGGGTCCCGGGTCTGTCTGAAGTCATCCAGGAATTTTGTACCTGCTTTCGGTGGAACGTTTCAATTTGGGAAACCGCCCGGTTCAAAGACCGGATAAAGGACCTGTCCACCGCCTTTTCCGCCCGTTTGATTTCTTCCTCCGAAACTTTCAACCCACCGATGCGAAGCTTGGGCGCATCGAAGGTATTGGTGTACCGAATCAATGCCTCGTCGCCGTTCTTCCGGACATCTTCAAGCATACGGGTGACCGAAGCCTGATCCTTCTGCGTGTAGGAAAGTCCCCGCCCGGTGATGATGGAAACCCTTTTTTCCGCTTCGGCGGACGGGTATGAATAGATTTTCATGGCAGCCTCATCGTGTATTTGAACAATTTGTTTTTGCAAGGAAAGCTTTATGCCATGGAAAGGGAGTTTGTCAATATTGGCGTCACCGTGAGTTGAAATTACGATATGACCCATGGGATTATGTTGGGGAAGGGAAATACATGGATACCGAAACCGAAGAAAAAATAGAGGGTATGTCTACTGCCTTCTCTCCGAAAGAAGAAACCGGCAGAGCAGGGCACCGGCCAAGGTCCCTGCCGTGTTCAAAATCAAATCCTGCATATCCGAGCTTCTTGCCGGCATCCACGCTTGCACCGTTTCGATCAACAGGCTCAATAAAAAGCCGGTTGCCAGGGGTAGCGAGACGCAGTGGGTTCCCAGCCTCCCCCCCCGTTTGGCCAATGTCGCCGCCAATAACAGTCCCAATGGGATAAAACCGAAAAAGTTCAGGACGGCGTCCCGGTCCTTGAAAAGATTCCGGTGGAATCTTAGGATGTTCCATTTCTGGAAAAAGAAACTGGGAATCAAAATCTTCAATCTCGGTGGTATCTGAAGGCTATGGGGTGTATCGGGATCCCGGACCGCCGTGTTCATCCCATTTCCTTCGAGATTGTAAAGAAGGAGAGGGTCGAAGGATGCGGCAAAAGAAGAGAAATTCAGGTGCTTCGTCCAGCTGTTGTAGTGGCGTTCGACCTCCTCACCTGAAAGTGCTTTGCCAAAGACTGCGACGCCGTATATATCCCCTTCCCAATGGTAGTTGCCATATACGGAATTTCCGATCAGGAGCCGGGTGTTCTTTGAATCCGGCATTTCAAGCCGCATTTCTTTTTTAGCGGCCGCCAACTTACCGTTGAGATAAACCCCGGTACCGCCTTTCCCCGTTGTTACGGTAAGAAATTGGGTTTCCGGCGATTCCGAAACAGGCGTGACCGTGATCCGGTCGCTTTTTCTCCGATACTCGTAATCATCGCCGTTCATGATGATCAGGGACGAACGCCATTGCCCGATCAGAAGCTGACTGCCATCCACGCCGCCGTGAATCAGGAGGATAAAATGAAATCCGTCTTCGGAGAAATTTTTCGCCTTCAGGGCTACTTCTATCGAGAATGCTTTTTGTGGAGAGATGTGGGCTTGAATCAAATCGGAAATCGAGTCGGTATAGGCGATACCGTATTTTTCGAAATGAAGACCGGTTCGGCCCGCAATCCACTCGGCATGGTTGGGAGGAGAGAAGTCTTTTGGTTTCAGCCCGACGGACAGGATTACCAGGATCACGACAATCGTCAGGATCACCCACCATTTCAATGGTACTTTTTTATGAAATTGTTTCGGGTTCAAAAGGATGTTTTTGGTAATCGGGTTCAGGGTTGCCGGAGAGCTATGGCCTCAACCGGAGTAAACAACGTGTCCAAAGTACATAGAGTGCCTTGAGTGTCTTGAGTACTTAGAGTGCCTTGAGTGGTGGTGTTCCATCTTTTTTATTACAAGCATGCCCGGGATGCGTTAAATTGGGCTGCATTGGGATAACCGGCTGAATGATCGGTAATTATATAAATTTGATAGAATGCCACAACTCAAGGCATTCAAGGCACTCTATGAACTCAAGGCACTTTTTTCTGATTCATGTTATAGCTTTGCCATGAAAAATTCAATAGCTGCAGATGCATTCGAAATACCCGATGAGCCTTTTCTGTTTTACTACCGGCTTGACGGAGGCGGCGGGATTCGCCGGATCGAGTATACGCGTGGGGCCTTTTTTTCCCTGGCCCGGCGTGCGGCGGATCTGTTGAAGTCCAGCGGCTGTAAGGCGGGTGGGCGGGTGCTTCATTGTTTCGGCGCAAACGAATGCGAAGATCTCGCCTTTCGGTTCGGCGCCTGGATGATCGGGGCTGTCCCCGTGACGGTGAACTGGCAGGCCGATTCACTCGAACGGGTTTTTTTCAAACTGGAACAGACCGATGCCCGGGCGGTGGTTTTCAGCCCCGCTTTCAATGCGGAAATTCTGTCGGATTTAAGGAGAAAATACGGACACCTGCCGTTCCTGAATGCCGCGGATCTGCCCAGTGCGGGTGAACCTGAGACCGCCATGGAGCCGGAACCTTTTGGGCCGGATACGGTTCGAATGATCATTTTCACCTCCGGCACCACGGGCACGCCCAAGGGGGTGATGCTCACGGATGGAAATTATGCCGTCAACCGGTCCACCTTCGAGCAGATGCTCGGTATCCGGCGGCAGGACGGATTCGCGGTCCTGATCGTCAATCCTCTCCACCATACCAACTCCACCGCCATCTGCGATTGGGCGATCCGGCGCCCCGGAAGCCATATCCATCTCGTTGAACGTTACGCCACTTCATACTGGAATATCCTGGCCCGGGTGGCGGATGCCGGATACGACCGGATCGTCGCGCCGACGGTCTCCCGCCATTTCGACTTTCTCGACGAGCTTGCCGCCTCCGGGCGCCTGCCGGTTGAAGAGAAGCGGCTCAAGCGCGCCATGGCGAAAATCGATTTTCTCATCGGATCGGCGCCGGTGGGCCCCAAAACCATCGGGTGCCTGGAGACTTTTTCCGGCAGGACTCCTTTTGTCCGGTTCGGCTCCACCGAAACGTGCCTCCAGGTGTTGGGGATTCCCCATCGGATGCCGGAAGATGCGCGACTGGAGAATTTCCGAAAGGGCTGGGCGCACCAAATTGGCGGGGAAGCCGTTCCGGGCTACTATATCGGACGGCCCCATCCGCCTTTTACCGAAGTCAGGATTGTCAAACGCATTGACAGGAATTCCAAGGCGTTTTTGGAAGATGTGCCGGCGGGCATACCCGGCTATCTGATCGTTCGGGGAGGAAACGTGATGAAGGGCTATGTGGGAGATCCGGCTGCAACCCGGGCAGTGTTTGAGGACGGCTGGTATCTGGGTCTGAAGGACATCTGCTTTGCCCTGGTGAGCCAGCGGGACGGCGGCCTCGATTATTTCTGGATGAGCCGGGACGCATCGCTTCTGATCCGGGGCGGCGCCAATTATGCCTGTGAGCAGATCGGTGCGGAACTTCAGGACTTTGTCCTCAACCACTACGGTCTATCAAAGGCGGCCTTTGATCTGGCGGTGGTCGGCGTCAAAGTGGAAAGCGAGCACGAGGATGCCTGTTGCGTGACCATCGAACTTAAAGGTGAAAAGGCCGCGGGGCTTCGCAACGTCTTGGAGGAGACCTTTATCGATGAGGCGCGGAAGCACGTTTCCAAGGGCGCGCGGCCCGATTATCTCAGGTTTGCCAAGATTCCGAGAAATTTCAAGGGGGCCCTTCTGGTGCCGGAG
>JBECKW010000015.1:0-23630 GCA_040235505.1 Desulfobacterales bacterium | reverse complement strand
GAAAGAGTCTGGCAATGGCGGAGTGAATCCGGCAGCGCCATCATCAATCAGCTCAAACGCCTGGGGGCCTCCTGCGACTGGGACCGGGAACGCTTCACCATGGACGAGGGTCTTTCCAAGGCGGTCCGGACGGTGTTCGTGCAGCTCTACCGGGAAGGCCTCATTTACCAGGGCAACTACATCATCAACTGGTGCCCCCGGTGCCGAACGGCCCTCTCCGACCTCGAGGTGGAACACGAAGAACTCGACGGGCATCTGTACCATATCCGGTATCCCCTGGTGGGGCAGGAAGGCCCCATTATCGTGGCCACCACACGGCCCGAGACCATGCTGGGAGATACGGCGGTGGCCATTCACCCGGAAGACGAACGCTACAAAGAGCTTAAGGCGGTGTCGGTCCTGCTGCCCCTGATGAACCGGGAAATTCCCATCATCCGGGACGACTATGTGGACATGAGCTTCGGCACGGGCGGTCTGAAGGTGACCCCGGCCCATGACCCCAACGACTTTGAAATCGGAAAGCGCCACAACCTCCCCGAAATCAAGGTCATCGACGATGACGGCCGCATGAATGAAAACGCGGGATCCTTCCAGGGGCTCGACCGGTTCGAGTGCCGGAAAGCCGTCGTGGAAGCCCTCCGCCAGAAAAACCTTCTGGTGAAAATCGAAGACCACAAACACGGCGTGGGACACTGCTACCGGTGTAAATCGGTGGTGGAGCCGAACCTGTCCCAGCAGTGGTTCGTCAAGGTGGGCCCACTGGCCGAAAAGGCCCTTGAGGCCGTCAAGACCGGCGAGACGAAGATTATCCCCGAAACCTGGGAAAAGACCTATTTCGACTGGATGGAAAACATCCGGGACTGGTGCATCTCCCGGCAGATATGGTGGGGCCACCGAATCCCGGCCTGGACCTGCGAAGCCTGCGGCGAGTTGGTGGTGGCCATGGAGGCTCCGGACACCTGCCCCGAATGTGGCAGCCGCAAGCTCACCCAGGAAACCGATGTCCTCGATACATGGTTCAGCTCGGCCCTCTGGCCCTTTTCCACCATGGGATGGCCGGATGAAACACCGCTGCTGAAGTCCTTCTACCCCACGGCGGCCCTGGTGACCGGTTTCGACATCCTCTTTTTCTGGGTGGCCCGAATGATGATGATGGGGCTTCACTTCATGGAAGATGTGCCTTTCAAGGACGTTTACATTCACGCCCTGGTGAGGGACGAAAACGGCCAGAAGATGAGCAAGTCCAAGGGCAACGTCATCGACCCCCTTCATACCATCGACCAATACGGGACCGACGCCTTCCGTTTCACCCTCGCCGCCTTTGCCGCCCAGGGCCGGGACATCAAGATGTCCGAGCAACGGGTGGAGGGCTACCGTCATTTCATCAACAAGCTTTGGAATGCGGCCCGGTTCTCCTTCATGCACCTGACCGAGGCCATGCCGGACCCGGATGCGGCGAATCTGTCCCTGCCGGACCGCTGGATTCTCTCCAGACTCCGGGACACGGTGGAAAATGTCCGGAGCGCTCTGGACCGTTACCATTTCAACGATGCGGCGGGCGCCCTGTACCGGTTCGTGTGGCATGAGCTGTGTGACTGGTATCTCGAAATCATCAAGCCGACCCTGTACAACGAATCGGACCCGGCGGCGAAACGTTCGACCCTGGGAGTTCTGGAACGGGTGCTCAAGGAAACCCTCCTGCTGCTGCACCCCTTCATTCCGTTTGTCACTGAGGAAATATGGGAAAAGCTGCCGGGAGCGGACGGTTATATCATGCGGGGCGAATTCCCCCTGAATGGAACACCCGATCCCCTTCTCAACCGGGACGAGGCGGCTGAAACCGAGATGACCCGGATCATGGATGTTATCACCGGTATTCGAAATATCCGCGGAGAAATGAATCTGGCGCCGTCCCTGGAACTGAAAGCCCTGGTGCACTCACCGGAAGCCGCCGTACGGAGCAGCCTGGAAACCCATCGGGACCTGATCATCAACATCGCCCGTCTGAAGAGCCTGACCGTAACCGAGCCGGGCCCGAAACCGGAATCCGCCGCCACCACCGTTATTCCCGACGCCACGGTATTCGTTCCCCTGGAAGGCATCCTGGACATCGAAAAGGAAACCGCGCGGCTCGAAAAAGAGCTGGGGAAACTGGACGGCGAACTGGTCAAACTGACGAAAAAACTCAGCAACCAGGACTACCTGGGCAAAGCCCCGGCCGACGTTGTCCAGAAGACCAAGGACAAGCATGCCGAACTGACGGAGAAGCAGCGGAAGATTCAGGGGCAGCTGGAGAGGGTGAGGGCTTTGAAAGCGAGTGCATAGAGTGCCTTAGAGTATAACGGCGAGTTTATAGAGTGCCTGGAGTGCGCTTGAATGCCTTGAGTTGATGTATTCTGTCTTTTTTAAAAAGGCGGAGTGAAACGACTCCTCAACCCAAGGCACTCTATGAACTCAAGGCACTCCAGGCACTTTCAGTTTTACTCGCCTCAAGTTAAAAGGATATCGTCATGCACACCACATCCCAATTGATCGACATGGCCCTGGCCGAGGATATCGGGCCGGGGGATATTACGACGGATCATCTGATCGACCCGGAAATGGAGGGAAACGGGCAGATCGTCGCCAAGGAGCCTGCCGTATTGGCGGGTCTTCAGATCGCCCGGGAGGTATTTCAGAAGCTGGATCCTTCGGTCCGGGTGGCCTCCGAATTCAAAGACGGTGACCATGTATCCGTCGGAGCGGTGGTCCTTTCGGTGCAGGGGACCCTTCGGGGACTTCTGACCGGTGAGCGGACCGCCCTCAATTTCCTGCAACGGCTTTCCGGTATCGCAACCCATGTACGCACCTATGTGGAGGCACTGGCCGGAAGTTCCGTCCGGCTGGTGGATACCCGGAAAACAACTCCCGGCTGGCGGGTCCTTGAAAAATATGCCGTAAGGGTGGGAGGGGGCCGCAACCACCGCATGGCGCTTTATGACGGCGTGCTTATCAAAGACAACCATATCGCAGCCTGCGGCGGCATTCACAAGGCCGTTGAACGCCTTCGTAACGAGACCTCACATCTGGTCAAAATAGAGGTGGAGACCTCCAGCCTGGATCAGGTCAAGGAGGCGATCAATGCGGGAGCGGACATCATCATGCTCGACAACATGGATATTCCCATGATTGAACGGGCGGTGGAAATGATCGGCGACAAAGCCCTGGTGGAGGTCTCAGGAAATGTCACCCTGAAAACGCTCCGGGCACTGGCGGACACCGGCGTGGACATTATCTCGGCCGGCGCCCTGACCCACTCCGCCCCGAATGTGGACCTGAGCATGCGAATCGAAGGACAGAAATGAAAAGCGCTGGGATGCTGGGAGGCCGGGAGGCTGGGAGGCATGGAGGCCAGGAAGCTGGGAGGCCGGGAGGCCGGGAGGCTGGGAGGCTAAGACCGGACAGCGACTACCTCTTTTGCATGCCGGTCCTACGCTCTTCGGCCCCTCGGCTCTTCGGCGGTTTCGTTGTTAAAAACTTTGTGCCTCTGTGCCTCTGTGCCTTTGTGCCTGTTCTTTAACCCATGATCCCGATTCGAGACACCGTCCCCTCTAAAAACTACCCGGTGGTCAACACCACCCTCATCGTCATCAACGTGCTCGTTTTCCTGTTGGAGCTCGCACAGGGGTCGGGCATGGACAAATTTATCTATATTTACGGTCTGGTCCCGGCCCGTTATACGGTTCCCCAGATCGCCGCGTACTTTTCCCCCGGCCAGCAGCTTTTTTCCTTTATCTCCTTCATGTTCCTGCACGGCGGCTGGTTGCATATCATCGGGAACATGCTCTTTCTGTATATTTTCGGGGATAACGTGGAAGACCACCTGGGACCGTTCCGGTATCTTGTTTTTTATCTGCTTTGCGGCATCCTGTCAGGTGTCTTCCACCTGATGTTCAATCTCGGGTCCAATGCGCCCACCGTGGGGGCAAGCGGTGCGATCGCCGGCGTCATGGGGGCTTACTTCATCCTGCATCCCCGGGCGAAAATCCTGACCCTGATCCCGATTTTCTTTATCCCCTGGTTCATCGAAATCCCGGCCTTTTTCTTCCTGGGTATCTGGTTTCTCCTGCAGTTCGCCAGCGCGGCGGGAAGATCCAGCGCCACGGGCGGAGTCGCCTGGTGGGCCCATGTGGGCGGGTTCATTGTCGGCATTGTGCTGCTCAAGCTTTTCGACCTGATTCCGAAGGCGGGCGCCAGCGACCGAGTCCGGAAAATGACGGTGAAAAAAACCTCCGATCGCCTGCAGGGAATTTCCCCCACCGGACCGCGGGAGGACCCGCACCTGTATGCCACCCTGCGGATCACCCCCCACGAAGTACTGGCCGGCACCCAGAAGCTCATCAATATCCCCATGGGATTTCGGAAACAGCTTCTCCGGGTCACCATTCCGCCGGGCACGCGGGAAGGAAGCGTGCTGAGGCTCAAAGGGATGGGAAAACCGCTGCCGGACGGCAGTCGCGGAGATATCTACCTCAAGGTCACGGTGGATTCCATCTACAGAACTGCAAACCAGTAAGCCGCAACTTTTTTTTCGGGGTCGCTATCGGTATCGCTATCGCTATCGATCCTAGTTCGATGCCGATACCGATAGCGAATCTATGCAATATGCTTATCGGTTGCTATGCCGGATTGCCTCGAATCGAAAGCTGATAGGCCTTCACGATTCGAACCGGATGGTAGGATTTTTTTGCTTTTCGAAGCCCCGGCTCCCCCATGTCGTTTTCCTTGTTGATATACTGAAAACCCGGGAAAAGCCGCCGGGCGCACTCCCGGTCGAAGTATTGGTAAAGGCCTTTGATATCGGCAAAGGCCTTCTCGAAATTCAACACGCCCATATCTTTCGTCAAACGCGTGCCCATGCCGAACGCACAGATCTCTCCGTCGATTCGGAGCAGCAAGCCCTTGGTTTCAAAGACTTCCTGATGCTTCAGGGTAAATTTCGCCGCTTCCTTCTCGCAGGCAAGATCATCCCGGTCCTTGCCGTCGCAGTCGTTTGAAAGACACCACTCTTCCAGAAAGTCGAGACATTCCGCCGTATCCGCCGGGGTGATGGAGGTCACCTCAACCCGGCCGTCGCCGAGATACTCTCGCTCGAACTGGTTAATAAGATTGCGCTTCTTTGAAAAGATGTTTCCTTTGAGTTGTGCAAGATCCTGCGCCCGGTAAACATAATCCGAATGGTCGGGCTTTTCTTCGATATGAAAAAAATCGGCCGTCTGCTGCCTGCCGTGATACGTCAGGTATTGATCCGGCACCGGGAAAACCATGTCGACCTCCGCCTCCAGCATCAGATCCAGAAGTTTCGCAGGCGGGAAACGATCTATCGGAGCGAGCGGCAAAAAAAGACACCGTTTGTCTTTAACTCGCGCCACGACAATCAGATCCTCCCCAAGAATTGTATTAAACACCTCGTAACTGTCGTTTTGCCAGGCGATCATGGACGAGAGCAGGTAAGGACACAGCTCATATGGTTGACGATTGAAAAACGGTATTAGACTCTGAAATTCTGAAAGGGTAATCGGTGTAAAATTCATTTTTTCCTGTATAGCATCGGAATTGCATCCGCCATGGGCTCAAAGCCGAGCGGTTCATAAAGCTTCCGGGTATTTCGTTCGGCGACGAGACCGATCCATTCGATGCCGTCGTTTTGAAGCCGCCGTACGATCCGTTCAATTATTTCGGTGGCAATGCCCCGCCCCCTATGGCCCGGTGCCACCACCACATCCTGAATATAGGCATCACTCGCCCCGTCACTGATACTGCGGCCCATGCCGATGATCGGTGCATCCCGATCCGCCACCTCGGTTGCGACCAGAAAGCAGTGACTCCCGCCCACAATGCCCCGCACCTGGGCGTTATCTCGCAGCGGCTGCCCTGACGGCTGCCACCACCCCGCCTGATGGTAAAGTGTTAGAATTTCATTGACCTGGATATCGGTCGGCTGATGTAGAAATGAAAAAAAGGACATATGCGAACTACTCGGAAATATTTCCCTCGATAATCAGGCAGGAGACCATGTTTCTTCCAGCGTTTTTGGACGTATACATGGCGGTGTCCGAGCGCTGAACAAACGTGTTGATCTCTTCCTTCAGGCAGTACTGGGTCACCCCGATACTGACGGTAACGCCCACCTGCTTGTCGGGCACAGGAGTGAATATCTCATCGGCGATGGCATTCCGGATACGATGGGCTACGATTTCCGCCTCCTCGATGCTGGTCTCAGGAAGAATCACCGTAAACTCCTCCCCCCCATACCGGTAGGCCGAATCCATTTTTCTCAGGCATGAGCGAATGACCGAACCGATTCTCTGGAGCACCTTGTTGCCTTCCAGATGACCGTAAGTATCGTTAAATTCCTTGAAGTGATCGATATCCAGCAGCAGCAGAGACAACGGATGCTCATAGCGGTTGCTGCGATCCACTTCCAGCTCGATCTGTGAATAGAAATGCCTGGAATTGTATAGGGCGGTCAGGGCATCCGTGATGGCCAGCTTCTGGAGTCGTTTGAGCATATGGATGCGCTCCTTGGTGAGCTGCCGCTCATTGACGACCCGCTTGAGACGAAGCAGAAGTTCCTCGTAGCGCACCGGTTTGAAAACAAAATCGCTGGCGCCCTTGCTGATGGCCTCTTCGTATGAATAGTTTTCGCTGTATCCGGTCATGACAATCACGTCGGTGTCGTATTCCTTTTTCACCAGGTCGGTGAGCTCGAGACCGTCCAGACCGGGCAACATGATATCGGTGATCACAATCTGAATCGAATTGCCCTTCAGATACTCGAGGGCGTCTTCCGCGCTCTGGACCGTAATGGCCTCGTAACCCGCCATCTCGATAAACTGACGCATGGAATCCCCGATTCCCAAGTCATCATCAACTATCAGCACCCGAATTTTCATTTTTGATTGTATGACCTGCTATTTTTGGTTATGGTAACGGGATACGGTCAGCCGGATTGACATCCGTCGCCGCCATTTGGTAAAAGGCTGCTTTCTATTAATTTTATTATTTATAACGGCTTAGACGAAATGTGTCAACTGACAATTGGCCGAAGAACGGGCAATCTCAGGAACGCCAAACAGACTGAAAATTGGATCGCACCCAGCAACATATATGAAAAACCTACGAAACTTCAGCATCATCGCCCACATCGATCACGGAAAATCAACCCTGTCCGATCGAATGATTCAGGCCACCCACGTGGTGACCGACCGGGAGTTCATGGACCAGATTCTCGACGATATGGATATCGAGCGGGAACGGGGAATTACCATCAAGAGTCATACGGTGAGTCTTCCTTACGACGGACCGGACGGGAAAATGTACGATCTGAATCTGATTGATACACCGGGCCATGTGGACTTCACCTATGAGGTATCGCGGGCCCTGGCCGCATGCGAAGGCGCGCTGCTCCTGGTCGACGCCAGCCAGGGGGTGGAAGCCCAGACCCTTGCGAACCTCTACCTGGCCATGGAACACGATCTCGAGATCATCCCGGTGATCAATAAAATCGACCTGCCGTCTGCCGACATCGACCGGGTCAAGGGGCAGATCCAGGAGGATCTCGGGCTGGATCCGGATGACGCCATCTGTATCTCGGCCAAGGAGGGGATCGGCATCGACGCAGTGTTTGATGCCATCGTCGAAAAGCTGCCGGCCCCCAAACAAGATTCGGAATCGCCCCTGAAGGCGCTGATATTCGATTCCCATTACGATGCATTCCGGGGCACGGTGGTACACCTTCGCATCGTCGAAGGCGAAGTCAAGGCCGGGGATACCATCATGTTCATGAGCAACCGGGCCGTCTACCGGGTGGAGGAGGTGGGACTGTTCCGGCTGCGCCGGGTGCCCCAGAAATCCCTTTCCGCAGGCCAGGTGGGATACATCATTGCCGGCATCAAGACCGTGAGCGATACCCGGTGCGGGGATACGGTCACCCATAAAGCCAGGCCCTGCGCCGAAGCCCTCTCGGGGTTCAAGGAGGCCAAATCGGTGGTCTTCTCTTCCATGTACCCCGTGGCATCGGACGAATACGAGGATCTGGCCGCAGGGCTTGAAAAATTGAAGCTGAACGATGCGGCCCTGATATATGAAAAGGACAGTTCGGCGGCCCTGGGCTTCGGCTTCCGCTGCGGCTTTCTGGGTCTGCTGCACCTGGAGGTGGTTCAGGAACGCCTGGAGCGGGAATATGATCTGTCGCTCATCCTCACGGCGCCGTCGGTCCGATATCGACTGACCATGCAGGACGGTGAGACGCTCATCATCGACAACCCGGCCCTGTACCCGGATCCGACGCTCATCGAGAAAGCCCAGGAACCCTTTATCAAGGCCACCATCATCGTGCCGGAGCGGTACATGGGGGCTGTCATGAAGCTGTGCCTGGATCGCCGGGGCATCAGCGCAAACTATCAGTACCTCACCAGCGATCGTCTGGAGATGATTTTCGAATTGCCCCTGGCAGAGGTCATTTATGATTTTTACGACAAGCTCAAATCCATCACCCAGGGCTACGGGTCTTTCGACTACGAGCTCATCGACTACCGGGACACGGATCTTGTCAAGGTGGATATCCTCCTCAACGGGGAACGGGTGGATGCCCTGAGTCAGCTCGTGCACCGGGAACGCTCTGTCTCCCGGGCCCGGACCATGTGCGAAAAACTTAAGGAGGAAGTGCCCCGGCAGATGTTCAAAATCGCCATTCAGGGCGCCATCGGCGGCAATATCATCTCCCGGACCACGGTCTCGGCCCTTAGAAAAGACGTCACCGCCAAGTGTTATGGCGGGGACATCACCCGCAAGCGCAAGCTCCTTGAAAAGCAGAAAAAGGGCAAGAAGCGAATGAAGATGGTGGGAAAGGTCATGCTTCCGCAATCGGCGTTTTTGTCGGTGCTGAAGACCGATTCGGACTAAAAGCGCATAGGGCGGAGAGCAAAGAGCATAGAGTGAAAACAAAAATCAGGAGCGTAGCGATACCCTATGCCCTATGCTCTTTGCCCTTTGCCCATTACCACAGAAGTGGCAAAACCATAAAAATAGTCGATCTTGCTCGATCGGCGAAACGGAGGAATACATGGGTAAAACAGTAGCGGAAAAGATATTCGACACCCATCTGGTGGATACGCCGTCGGAAGGCATGCACGTGATCCGGCTGGATGCGGTTTTCTGTCACGAAATCACCACCCCGCCGGCGGTGGTGGACTTGGAAGTTCGGGGGAAAGACCGGGTGTTCGACCCGGATAAGGTCAAGGTGGTCATCGATCACGTCACCCCGGCCAAGGACTCGAAGACTGCTCTCCAGGGAAAAATTCTTCGGGACTGGGCCCGGCGAAACAGCATCCGGGACTTTTTCGATATCGGTCAAAACGGCGTATGCCATGCCCTGTTTCCGGAAAAGGGATTCGTGCGGCCCGGCTATACGGTAATCATGGGCGATTCCCACACCTGCACCCACGGGGCCTTCGGGGCCTTTGCCGCCGGCGTGGGAACCACCGACCTGGAAGTAGGTCTCTTAAAGGGCGTGTGCGCCTTCCGGTACCCGGACACCGTGAAAATCAACATCACCGGAAAGCTGGCCGACGGTGTCTTTTCCAAGGACGTGATCCTGGCCCTCATCGGGAAACTGGGCGTCAACGGCGCCACCGACAAGGTGGTGGAATTCACAGGTCCCGTGGTGAGTGCCATGAGCATGGAAGCCCGTATGACCCTGTGCAACATGGCCGTGGAGGCCGGGGCCACCAGCGGCATCTGCTATCCGGACATGATAACGGTGGACTACCTGTGGCCGTTCATTCAGGACGAGTATGCCGACAAGGAAGCCGCCCTGGCCGCCTTCCAGGCCTGGCTGCCGGATGCCGATGCCACCTACGACGACGTCATGGAATTTGACGTCTCGGACCTGGCGCCCCAGGTGACTTTCGGCTACAAGCCCGACTGCGTGAAACCCCTCAAAGAGATGGAGGGAACCCCCATCGACCAGGTGTATATCGGCTCCTGCACCAACGGCCGCATCGAAGACCTTCGCATCGCCGCCGGCATTCTGAAGGGGAAACATATCAGCGACGCGATCCGCGGAATTGTCTCACCGGCCACCCCCGGCATCTTTCAGCAAGCCCTGGATGAGGGGATTATCAAAATTTTCATGGACGCCGGATTTTGCGTCACCAATCCCACCTGCGGCGCATGTCTCGGCATGAGCAACGGGGTGCTGTCCGAGGGCGAAGTCTGCGCCTCCACCACCAACCGGAACTTCAACGGTCGTATGGGCAAAGGCGGCATGGTGCACCTGATGAGCCCCGCCAGTGCGGCGGCGTCAGCCATCACGGGAAAAATCACCAACTCCCCGCTGTATATGGGGTAGCTGGGTGAGTGCTGAGTGCTGAGTGCTGAGTGCTGAGTAAATGAATATCAGCTTGGAAATAAACAACCTTCGAAAGAGGAAAACGATAATGAAAAATTTCAACGGTAAGGTTCTTTTTCTGAACCGCTCGGACATCAATACGGATGAAATTATTCCGGCCAAATACCTGACGGAAATCACCCGCCTGGCCTTGAAACCTTACCTCCTGGAGGATCTGAAACTGGACGGTTTCGATCCCCAGAAGGATATCGCCGATAAGCAGGTCATCGTGACCCGGGAGAATTTCGGATGCGGATCTTCCCGGGAGCACGCTCCATGGGCCATCGAGGCCAACGGCATCAACGTGGTCATCGCCCCGAGTTTCGCCCGGATCTTCCGGCAGAACATGTTCAACTGCGGGATGATGGCGGTGGAAATCAGCAAAGAGGATATCGACCGTCTGTTTACGGAATTCTCAGGAAAAGAAACGACGCTGGAGACCGACTTCGATAATCAGAAATTTACCTTCAAGGCAGACGGGAAACAGGAAACCTTTTCCTTCACCATCTCCGCTTTCGATAAAGACCTCGTGAAAGCCGGCGGTTGGGTGGATTACGCGGACGTGAAGTACTGATCCACCGGAGGTGGATCGCTGGGATGCCAGGAGGCTGGGAGGCATAACAGCTGGGCTGCTGGACCGCCGGGCGGCTGGGCAGTAAATCCTATACATCCGCCGTGAATGTTTTCCAGCAGTGTAGGTTGGAACAAAGTATGGGTATCCCGCCGATGTTAAAAAAAGCGGAAGGTGACCTCACCTTCCGCTTTTCCTGTTTTAAGCCTCCCAGCCTCCTGGCATCCCAGCCTACCGGCATCCGCCTCCGGCGGGTCACTCCACCCTATTCACAATACTCCCAATCTTCTCAATCCTGCACTCCACCACGTCCCCAACGTTCAGGGTCACGGGCGGGTCCCGGAAAAATCCTACGCCTTCGGGGGTGCCGGTGGCGATGATATCGCCGGGAAGGAGAGTCATATCTTCGCTGATGTCGGCGAGGATGTCGGGAATATTGAAAATAAAATTCCGGGTATTTCCGTCCTGCATCACTTCGCCGTTTACGAGGGTCTGAAGCCGCAGGTTGTGTACGGCTTCTCTCGGCCCTATCTCATCGGGGGTAACCAGGGCCGGCCCCACCGGTGCGAAGCTGTCCAGGGATTTCCCGCGAAACCACTGCCCTCCCTCGGCGAACTGAAGATCGCGCCCGGAGACATCATTCAATATCGTGTACCCCGCGATATAGTCGAATGCTTTTTCCCGGGTGATTCGTTTTCCTTTTCTTCCGATCACCAGTGCCAGCTCGACCTCCCAGTCGACCTTACCACTGCTGGCGGGCATCAGAATCGGATCAAAGGGGCCTGCCAGGGTATTGGCGGACTTGGAGAAGATAATCGGTCGCAGGGGGGGATCCATTCCGAGCTCCCGTGCATGGGCGGCATAATTCTTCCCCAGGCAGATTATCTTCGAAGGTCTTACGATCGGGCACCCTATTCGAACATCCATCTTCTCCCCATCTGCCTCAACGGACGCCAGCTTTTTCAGCCACGCCCCGCTGAAAAACGCTTCCCCCACATCCGGAATCTCCGGGAAAAGCCCCCGCAGGTCAACAATCCGGTCGCCTTTTAGCAGGCCGGGACGTTCGTCTCCCACTGGCCCGAAACGAATGATTCTCATAGTCTTTTCTCCTATTTGGAGGGCAAGGTACAAAGGCACTGAGGCACAGAGGCACAAAGTTTAAAAAAGGGAGTAAGTCCTTTTCGTCCATCGTCCTAGCGAAGCGGGCGTCCCTCGTCCCTCGGTCCTTTATTCCGCTCTTCGTCTCTTCCGCTCTTCGGCTCTTCCGCCTCTCCCCGCCTCCCCGCTTCCACCCCATCCCGGTAGCACTTCCCGCTGTACCAGTTCATCTGGCGGCAGATGCCCCGGATAATACTCACTTCCCTCGCCCGAAGCTGGAGCCTGGAGAAAAAATAGCGGACCTTGTTGAGCCAGTACTCCGGATTTTCCTGGTTGATGTAGTCGATCTTCACCAGGATTTCCTTGAGCTGTTCGTACATGCCGTCCAGCTCGTGGCGGGATGCCAGCCGAGGGGCAAAACTGCGGGTATCGTCCCGGCTTGCCTTGAACAGCTCGTAGCACATCACCATGACGGCCTGGGCGAGGTTGAGGGATGAAAAATCCGCGGTGGGAATGTTCACAAGGTCGTGGCAGAGACGCAGGTCTTCGTTGGTGAGCCCCCGGTCCTCGGGGCCGAAAAGAACCGCCACCTCGTTTTCGGCGCTGATGGGGATAAGCTTCTCGGCAAGCCGCTCCGGGGACCGGATTACCTGGCGACCGCCCCCGAGCCGAGCCGTGGTGCCCACCACCCATTGAAACCCGGAAAGCGCTTCCTGCAGGCTGTCATATATCTCCATGCCGTCTATCACATCGGAAGCGGCATGGGTGGCCATTTTCCGGATACGCCCCATATCGAGGTCCCGGGGGGCAGCCAGCACCAACCGCCGTACCCCCATGTTGCGGGCGGCCCGGGCGGCGGCACCGATGTTTTCCGGCACCCGGGTCTGAAAAAGAACGATGGCGATGTTTTCGATCCGGACCTTCTGCGTCATCAGCCTACGATTTCAAATTGATTGAAAAAATAGCCGATCTCGAAGGCGGCCGTTTCCGGTGCGTCGGATCCGTGTACGATGTTTTTCTCGATGTCCGTTGCAAAATCCCTTCGGATAGTGCCTTCGGCGGCTTCCTTATAGTTGGTGGCGCCCATGAGTTCCCGGTTCTTGGCAATGACGTTCTCCCCCTCCAGGACCATCACCACGGCCGGGCCGGATGACATGAAATCGGTGAGGCTGGCGAAAAAAGGGCGTTCCTTGTGAACGGCGTAAAACCCTTCGGCCTGGGCTTTGGTCATATGCAGCATTTTCATGGCGACGATACGGATTCCGTTGGATTCAAAGCGCTCGATCACCTTCCCGATCAGGCCCCGGGAAACACCGTCGGGTTTAACAATGGAGAGGGTCCTTTCCATGACAACGTCCTTTCGTTTCTGTGTCGTTGAGTTGCAAAATATCGTGTTTTTTCAAGTCGAAGCAGCCATACCAGAACCCCGCAATCAAGTCAACGCACCCGTACCAAAATCCGGTTGACAGGAATTTTAAATTTATTTTATAAGTTCGGGCGACCACAATTATCAGAGGGAAATCATGCCGATATATGAGTTTTATTGCAAGGAATGCAATTGCATCTACAATTTCTTCTCAAAGACCATTAATACCGAGAAAATTCCCGTGTGCCCCAAATGCGACGGCAACAAACCCCTGTCTCGCCAGGTTTCCGTGTTCGCCGTGACGGGCCGCGCCTCTGAAGCCGGTGAGGATGGTGACCTTCCTTTTGACGAAAGCAAAATGGAAAAGGCCATGGCCATGCTGGAAAAAGAGGCCGGAAGCATCAATGAAGACGACCCGCGTCAGGCGGCAAACCTTATGCGAAAGCTCTCGGATATGACCGGTATGGAATTGGGAGACGGCATGAACGAAGCCCTTCAACGCATGGAAAACGGGGAAGATCCGGACCGGATCGAGGCGGAAATGGGATCGATCCTGGAAAACGAGGAACCATTCCTCCTTCCGGGAGGCAAAGGGAAAACAGGCAACACTAGGTATTTAAAACCTAAAATTGATGACACCCTCTATGACCTATAGTCGAAACGGGTATTGCACCGCCCCCATAAGGAAATCCGGGTGACCCATCTCTATCGGTTATCCACCGATTCCGGGAAGAACCATTCCTTCCTTTTTTAATTCGACAAATTCATTTCAATATCACTCTTTTGGAAAGGGATGATTCCGACCCCATCCCCGTCGGACGAACTTTCTTCTGGATTCTTCAATCCTGTTTCTGTATCGTGAATTATAAGCCGGAAAAAGCGCGCCCAGTGTAAAAATCCTGATTTTCGCCAGGGTTTCATAGGGCTCTTTTCGTCGTAAAATTGCTTCAAGGAACCGTATGGAACGTATTTTAATAGAGAATGCCTTAATAATAAATGACGGGGTCACCGCCGAAAAGGACATTTTCATTCGCGACGGAAGAATTGAAAAGATAGACGGCGATCTCAGCCGCCGGAAGGCTGATATCGTTATCGATGCCAAGGGGAAAGCCCTGTTCCCGGGTATGATCGACGACCATGTTCATTTCCGTCAGCCGGGGCTTACAAAAAAGGGAACCATTTTCTCCGAATCCCGGGCGGCGGTTGCCGGGGGGATCACCAGCTTCATGGAAATGCCCAACACAAAACCGGCGACGCTTTCCATGACGTTGCTGAAAGAAAAAATCGGTATGGCCGAGGGAAATGCCTTTGCCAATTATGCATTTTATCTCGGCGCTTCCAGGGATAATATCGAAGAGATCAAAGGGCTCGATCCGGACCTTGCATGCGGTGTCAAGCTGTTTATGGGATCCTCAACCGGCAATATGCTGGTGGACGACCCCGATATACTGGAAAAAATTTTTTCAAGTACGCCGATCCTTCTCGCCGTCCACTGCGAAGATACGTCCACGATTCTTCAAAACGAACGGTCTTTTCGCGAAAAATACGGGGAAAACGTTCCCATGGCCTGCCATCCGCTGATCAGAAGCAGGGACGCCTGTTATGAGTCTTCCTCGCTTGCGATTGAAATGGCAATGAAATGGGGAACAAGGCTCCACCTCCTGCATCTTTCCTCGGAAGATGAGATACCGCTTCTATCGGATTCGCCCCTGGATGAAAAGCAGATCACCGCCGAAGTTTGCGTGCACCATCTTTTCTTTTCTTCCGATGATTACGAAACAAAAGGAACCTTAATCAAATGCAACCCGGCCATTAAAAAAGCCAGGGACCGGAGAGCCCTGCTTCGGGCGCTCATCGAGGGTCGGATCGACACGGTGGGAACGGACCATGCCCCCCACACCCTCAAAGAAAAAGACGCCCCCTATTTCATGGCCCCTTCCGGCATGCCGCTGGTACAGCATGCGTTTCAAAGCCTCCTCGAACAGTACCACAAGCACCGCCTTTCTCTCCCGATGATTGCCGAAAAGACCGCCCACGCCCCGGCCCGGCGTTTTCAGATCAAGGACAGGGGATATATTCGGGAGGGCTACTGGGCGGACCTGGCCCTGGTGGACCTGGACCGCCCCTATGTCGTGGATCAAAACAAGATTCTCCACCATTGCGGCTGGTCGCCCTTCAGTGGATGCACGTTTAAATCCACCATCGAGGCCACCATCGTTTCCGGCCACCTGGCCTGGCATGCGGGAAAGGTTGACCCGGAGCCCGGGGGACAGAGGCTGGAGTTTGAGAGGGGATAACTGCAAAACAGCGAGTTGTAGAGTGCCTTGAGTGCACGGGAGTGCCTTGAGTTAATGTATTCTGCCTTTTTTGGAAACGACGGAGTGAAACGACTCTTCAACTCAAGGCACTCCAGCGCACTCCCTTAACTCAAGGCACTCGTCTTTTACTTCTCCACCTTCCCCTTCCGATACTGCAAATACGCATTCCGGAACGCCGTATAGGGATCGATGGCGGCCTCCTTCAGGTTCTCGTATTCCCCGATTCGAAGGGAGGTTTCGTTTACCATTTCACCGGCTTTTATTCCGTACTCGGCCAGCATCGGGTTCACATAGGTAACCGGATCGAGGTACCAGTCGCCGACATCCCCCACCGTATCCCGAAGCGTCGAGGGGCCGAGAATCGGCCATACCAGGTAAAAGCCGTTGCCGATACCGTATCTTCCGAAGGTCTGTCCCAGGTCCTCTTCGTCCGGATTGAGATTCGGATACTTGGCGGCCGGATTACCGAACCCGAGGACCCCCACCGTCGAATTCATCACAAACCGGCCGAGTTCACCGGTGGCGGCCTTTCCCTTGCCCTGAAGGATACAGTTCACGAACCGGACTGGCATGAGCAGGTTATTGAAAAAATTCCGGATCCCTTCCCTGGCCGGCTTCGGCATCACCTTGCTGTACCCCTTCGCAGCCGGTTTGAGCACCCAGAAATAGGCCTTGTCGTTGAATTTAAACATCGCTTCATTAAACCACCTCAGGGGATCCGCCACCTGAACCGTCGCCGCCTCGTCTTCCTCATCCGAAAAGTCGAAATCATCCAGAGAATCCCCTTTCCCCTGATCGTTCTGGGCAAGAAGATACTGCCCGCCGCTCTTTACAACTTCCGGCGAACCGGCTTGGGCTGCGGAAACGATTCCGAAAATAAATATGCCCAGAAGAGCGGCGCCCCAACCACACACATTGATCTTTCTCCCAGCTTTCCCTGACGCTTTTAGATCCATAATCCCCCTCTGATTCCTTATTAATCATCCCTCAATCTGCCGGACCTTGAACGTCCGCATCCGATTCATGGCAGCGGCCAGTTCAAAAGATCGGAACCCGGCCAGGTCTCCCGTCAGATACGGCCCAAGGCAATCAAGTCCCTTATTATCCAGATCTTTCAGCACCATTTCAACAACTTCTTTCAGGCAACACGTGCCGTCCATGTATTTCATCGCCCGAAACATGGCGTAACCGATGGCCCGGGTCTGGGACGTGTCCACCACCTGGGCCACATCCGCCATGTCCACCACCTCTGTGCCGAAGATAATTTCCTGCATTCTTACCGCGCTGATCTTGAGCTTTCCGTCATATCGGCGTGGGTTGAAACTTTTGGCCAGGGGTGCGCGTCTCCTCACCTCGCCAAACCGTTCCCCACCCTCCTTTCGCCGCGGGTCGCGGCTGGCCTCGGCCACCTGCTTCGCCTCACGTGTCACATCCATGGGACGATAGTCCGCCATCCGGATCACATGGTCCGCCACGCTGAAATAATCTCCGGACCCTCCCATCACCAGTATCGTGGAAACCCCTCGGTCCGAAAAAAGCTGCCGGACCTTGTCGATAAACGGCGTGATCGGTTCCTGGTCGCCCGCAACCAGCCGCTGCATGTTCACGTCCCGTATCATGAAGTTCGTGGCGGAGGTATCCTCGTCCAGAAGAAGAACATCGGCGCCGATCTCCAGCGCTTCTATGATATTGGCGGCCTGGGAGGTACTGCCGCTGGCGTTTTTGGTTGAAAACGAGCGGGTATCCTGTCCCCTGGGAAGGTTGTTGATAAAGGGAGAAATATCCGCCTGTTCAATGCTTCTGCCATCGGCGGCCCGGATCTTCACGGCGGCGGACGAGGTGACCACAAGCTCACGGCCGTCATTGGGAACGTGATTATAAATACCGCTTTCCAGCGAATTCAGCAGCGTGGATTTTCCGTGGTACCCACCCCCGACGATCAGGGTAACGCCCCGGGGGATTCCCATGCCGGAAACCTTCCCGCCGTTTGGCGGCATAAATTCGACTCGAAGACTTTCGGGAGGCTGGAACAAAGTGGTTTCGGGATCGACAAGTGGACCGGGATCGATGCCGCTGGCCCGTGGAAGCAGCGCCCCATCCGCCACGAACGCAACCAGGCCCGACTCCCCAAGCCGGGACCGGATAAACTCTGCATTCTCCGCCGTCTCGACATGGCGAAACAGATCGGAAGCGGACAGGCTTTCCATGAACAAGGATTTTTCCACAATCCGCGGAAGTTCCTCCAAAAACATGGCCCGGGCGTCTTTTCCTGAAATGCCACGCCCGCGGGCCGGCAGTCCCATGAAAAACCGGGCCTCTACATACGCCGACCCGATCACCATGGAACTTCGCTCCAGTATCTCCTGCAGCGGCCGGTCGATGGTAATCAAGCCGCTCTTTCCGGTGCCCCGCCCTCCCCGTGAACACAGCCGGCACTGTCGGTAAAACTCACGGCTCAGAAAATCGCGGGTCGACACTGCCCGGATGCTGTTTCGGGTCGCCTCCGGCGGAATGCCCGAAACGCCCCGCTCGACCCGGACCCGGATGCGGCTGGGAGCCGCAAAAGGATCCCCCTGCACATGGTCGACAAGAAGCAAAAACCGCGGGAAGGTATACCGGCCCGCGATACCCTTGTAAGCCTTATACCCTTTCCCGTCGATTCGTCCGAGAATGTCCTCGAGGTCTTTTGCGCTTTTCATGGCTGCACCCGTTAATAAGTATCGTGCCCCCCTTCCTTGCTTTTCCAGAGTAAACCGGTTAGATTTAAAGGTCAATACGACAGCAGACAGGAGGTTGTACTTTGGGGATATCTTCCACGGCACCCGGGCACTCCGGATTGTCGCGCATCAAACTTTTTCTGGCCCTCTCAAGAACCACCCACGGGCTCCTCGACATGGCGACCCCGGCGTTTGCCGCGCTGCTGTGGCTTGGAAAATTTCCGGAGCCCGGCATCGTACTATTGGGGCTTCTCACCACCTTTGCCGGCTACACTGCGGTCTATGCGCTCAACGATGTCATCGGCTACCGGCAGGATAAGGAAAAAATCGAAAAATCGCTTCTTCTCGAAAGAAACGATCTGGATGCCGTGTGGGTCCGTCATCCCATGGCCCAGGAGCTTCTGAGTTTCCGGGCCGGTCTGATGTGGGCACTCGGATGGTCCGCCGTGGCCGCCGTGGGAGCGTATTTGCTGAACCCGGTGTGTCTCCTGATTTTTCTGGCAGGCTGCTTCCTCGAAGCACTTTACTGCCTGCTCCTGAAGATCACCCACCATCGGGTGCTCATCAGCGGCGGCGTAAAAACGTCCGGCGCCGTCGCCGCCGTTTTCGCCGTAGACCCGCACCCGAATGTCCATTTCCTGATTGTTCTTTTTCTACTCTTCTTCTTCTGGGAAATCGGAGGCCAGAACGTTCCCAACGACTGGTCCGATCTCGATGAAGATCTGGAACTCAACGTCAGAACCGTCCCGGTTCGCTTCGGACCGGAACGCTCCCTGACGATCATTCTCATATCACTTTTCGTCACACTGGCACTTACGGTGATAATCTTCGCTTTCTCCCTGGCGTCGTTCCAGTGGCCGTACGTGCTTCTGGCCATTGTCGCTTCCTGCGCCTTGCTCCTGCAACCTGCCTGGAAGCTCTACCGCCGCCGAAAACCATCCGACGCCATGGCGCTTTTTAACAAAGCCAGCCTTTACCCATTATCGATGCTGATTGTTGTGCTGGCGAAAGTAGTGATTGACAGCGTGTAGAAGATGGCAGAGGGCAAAGCGCATAGGGCATAGTGCAAAAAGCTTGGACCGGAGATCGGCATGTCCACGAAAAAATTCACGGTTGATTCGCTCTCACAGTATAATGGAGAAGAAGGCCGGCCTGCGTATGTCGTCTATCAGGACCGGGTAATCGATGTGAGCGGCAGCAAGCTGTGGAAAACCGGTACTCATATGAAGCGGCATCATGCCGGATGCGACCTGACCACCGACATCAAGGCAGCGCCCCACGATATCGACGTCCTGGATCGCTATCCGCAGGTGGGCGAATTTGTGAAAGAAGATATTACGGACATCAAGATCCCGGCATTTCTCGATGGACTGATATCGAGATTCCCCATACTGCGACGCCATCCTCATCCCATGACCGTCCATTTTCCCATTGTCTTCATGTGCGCCGCTACCGTCTTCACGCTCCTGTATCTGGTGACGGGTCATGCCGCCTTTGAGACCACTGCGTTTCACTGCCTGGGCGGCGGGGTCCTGTTCACCCTGGTGGCCATGTCAACAGGGCTTTATACGTGGTGGCTCAACTATCATGCGAAACCGGTTCGGGCCGTAAAAATCAAACTCAGACTTTCTCCGCTGCTCTTTGGCGTGTCGCTTATTGCCTTCATCTGGCGCATCCTGGACCCGGGTGTCATGGTGAAGCTTCACGGCTCCGGGTATGTGTACCTTGTCCTCATGCTTTCCCTCTTTCCCCAGGTGACCGCCATTGGATGGTTCGGCGCCCAGCTTACCTTTCCGACAGAATAAGAAGAAAGGAGCTCATAGCTCATGGCTGATAGCTCATAGGAACTGCGAGCTGCAGAACAACGATTTCTCGCGCAGAGTCGCAGAGAACCGAATAAAGGCAAAAAGGGGAGATGAGAAACATACTCATAGCCTATTGTCTATCGCCCATAGCCTTCAAACTATGAGCTATGAGCCATCAGCTATCAGCTATTTTCTCCCCCAAATGCACCACGGAGATCCCATTGGTCTGACGACGGTAAGACACGTTTTTGAAACCGATCCGCTCCATCATGGCCGATAGCGCATCCGGTAGCGGAAAGGTACGGATGGATTCCGGCAGATGGGTGTAGGCTCCCCGGGAGCCGGTAATGAGATCTCCCAGGAAGGGCATGATATGGAAGGAATATATGTCGTAAAGCCATCTGAACACCGGCCAGACCGGCTTTGAAAATTCGAGGCACATCATTTTACCGCCCGGCTTCAGAATCCGGTACATCTCTTCGAAACCCTTTTCCATTCGGGTGACGTTGCGAATGCCATAGCCCACCATGGCGGCGTTGAATGTATTGTCCGGGAACGATATGACTTCGGCGTTTCCCTGGACATAATTCACCGGTGCGGAAGAAGCGTCGGCGACCTTGTTTCGGCCCGCATCCATCATGGCCCGATTCAGATCATAGATCGTCACCCGCCCCGAAGGCCCGGTATAACGGGAAGCCAGTACGGCCAGGTCTCCCGTACCGCCGCAGACATCGATGACTTTCCAGCCGGGCTTCAGCCCCATCATTCTCACGGCTTCCCGCTTCCACTGGTGGTGAATTCCGAAGCTCAGCAGTGTATTCATGAAATCGTACTGACGCGCCACCGAATTGAAATGACGGATGACCCGTCGGGTCTTTTCGTCTTCAGATACCTCTTCGTACCCGAAATATCTCTTCACATTGCCGACTTCCTGCAGCTGTCTCCGATTCTCGCCGAGCCATCGATTTTTATGCGGTGACATGAAATCCGTTTCCTTTCGGTCCAGATCTTGTAAACCGGAGTCTGAATACCAAACCCGGGCAAAAATATCCACCGGAATTCGCATGGATCTGTGAAACGATAACGACACCACTCTTGTAGTTTTGATACTATCGCAAAGACTTCACTCCCAACCAAAACGAGCTGAACCGGGGAAGGAAATTCAGCGGAAGTCGGGTCGCTTGTTTGAAGTGGATTACAGATCCTTAAGAAAATCAGGATGAGATTTTGGAAATGAGCACCATTCGTCCCATGTTACTTACGTTCGTATTTCCGATGGTTTCGGAACTGATTTTCTTTAGGAACTGTTATCCGCGAGTTCGAGCCGGCTTCCGCTGAATTTCCTTCCCCGGTTCTGCGGGTCTCCACTCCCAAATGCACCCTCCCCCCCTGCCGAAACAGCGTGACAAATAAAAAAGTTACATACGATACCCCAGGTTTCATCCTTTGTTTAAATTGACATCGCGCTGTAATTTTTTATAGACTGAAAAATAACAACGATCATGGCTTGGTTTCCGGTTACGGCCGCCACCCTATACCATGCCCGATCCCGATACGAATCGGTTTTCGAATAGAATTTGGTACGGACATGCACACGCTGACATACGCACACACCTTCTCGCCCTTTCAGCCGAACCTGATCAGTCTGCTGGTTTATGCCGTGCTGGTGGCTGTTGTCATGGCCGTTCTGCTCTTTCTGGCCTCCTTTCTGGGTGAGAAAAGAGACTCATCCGACAAATCGATGCCCTACGAAAGCGGCATCATTCCCACCGGAACGGCAAGGCTCCGGTTTCCGGTTCCCTTTTATCTGGTGGCCATCTTTTTTCTGATTTTCGATGTGGAAGGTGCGTTTATCTTCTCGTATGCCGTCTCCTGCGAAGCGCTGGGCTGGAGCGGGTGGCTGCAGATTGCGTTTTTCATCGTCATGTTGTTGCTGGGACTTGTCTATATCTGGAACAAGGGAGGACTGGAGTGGGGGCCGCTCGGGAAAAAGGCATCTCGGACCGATTCTTAAGCGCTACGGACACGCTGATCAACTGGGCCCGGAAGAACAGTCTCTGGCCCATGTTCTTCGGCCTGTCATGCTGTTTCGTGGAGGAAGCCACCGCTTTCACCGCCCGCTATGACCTGGCGCGTTTCGGCGCCGAAGTCCTTCGGCCGTCTCCCCGCCAGGCGGACCTCCTGATCATCTCGGGAACTCTTTTTAAAAAAATCGCGCCGGTGGTCCTCCGTCTCTACGAACAGATGGCGGAACCCAAGTGGGTCATCTCCATGGGCTCCTGCGCCAACAGCGGCGGCATGTACGACGTGTACAGCGTGGTCCAGGGGGTGGATCAGATCCTTCCGGTGGATGTTTACATTCCCGGGTGCCCGCCCCGTCCAGAAGCCGTTCTGCACGGGCTGACGGTGCTGCAACAAAAAATTATGGCCGAAGAGCGGCCCACCCGCACTTTGCTTCACCTGCCCGGCGGCAGCCAGGGAACCCAACGCCCCCTCCGGGTGGATGGAGAGACCAAAAACCGGGACCCCCGGGGGCCCGGCATGGCCGGCACGGTAATTCGAGGCACTTCGGAGACCCCGCCGTTTTTCATCGACAGCCGATCGCAGCTCATGTGGACACCACCGCCGGCCCGGGCCAGGCTCGGCGAAGAAAGCCTCTCTCTTTCCAGAGCCCTTTCGGAGAGATTCGGGGAGGCGGTCCGGGAAATTCCGAATCCCTCCGACATGCTGACGGTGGAGACGGCCCCCGAACGCGCCGTGGAAGTCCTGACCTTTCTGAAAACCGAGTCAACACCCGTTTTCCGGCGCCTGGAGGACCTCACGGCCATCGACGAAACAGCCCGGCGGCATCGGCCCGCATCGGATTTCACCCTGGTCTATCACCTGACGGCCTTTGATCCCCCCTGCCGGGTCCGGGTCAAGGTTCCCCTGGGCGAAAACTGTACATCGGCCAAAAGCGTCACCCATATCTGGCCGTCAGCCGAATGGTACGAGCGGGAAGTCTTCGACATGTTCGGAATTATCTTCGAGGGCCATCCGAACCTCCGCCGTCTTCTCATGCCCCCCGACTGGCCCGGCCACCCCTTGAGGAAAAGCCACCCGGGCCGGGCCACGGAACTTGCGCCCTACACCCTGGAAGATGCCCGGAGCCGCCAGCCCCTGGATGCAGGCGTGTATACGAAGACCGCGGGTGGCGGGGAAGAACTGATCCTGAACGTGGGGCCTCATCACGTGAGCACCCACGGGCTCATGCGCTATATCGTCACCCTGCACGGCGAGGAGATCAAGCACCTGGACATGGACATCGGCTACCACCACCGGGG
>JBECKW010000270.1:0-43763 GCA_040235505.1 Desulfobacterales bacterium | reverse complement strand
TCTGTCGAAGCATGGCCGGGGGATGTTCCATCCGGTTTTATACAAACAGACAGGACACATCAACTTTAGGCACTTTAGCGCACTTTAGGCACTTTAGGCACTCGCTTTTTCGCACTCTAGGCACTCGTCTTCGCCCTCTGCCCTTTGCTCTATGCCCTCTGTCCTCCACAGTTCCAATCCCCTTGACTAACCCCAACACTCCGGATAGGTTGAAAAAACGCTTCCTCACGAGAGAGGGGCCAACCATCGAAAACAGAGGTGCACGGGTTATGAAGGCCATCGACATCATGAATAAAAATCCGGTTTTTCTGAAAACCGACGACACCATCGGCCATGCGGCGCAGGTTCTTGTGCGGGAGGGAATCGACGCGGCACCGGTGCTGGACAGCGCCCACAGGCCTGCCGGAGTTTTTTCCATGCAGCATCTGGCGCGCGCGATGGTCGAAACGCTTCCGACGACCCTGATGGTCCGTGAACTGATGACCACACCTGTACCGACCTTCGTCGCCGGGACGCCCCTCGAATCGATCCTGGCACTGGACCCGGAAAATGCGCCCCATTTTGTTCCCATCACGGACGAAAGCGGACAGTTGACCGGTGTCGTGACCCGGGATCAATGCCGCCGGGCGCTTCAATCGCTTCTGGGGCAGACACAGGAAAAACTGGACACCCTGCTCGAGTTTTCCTACAACGGCATCATCGCTGTAGACGCGGACGGCATTGTCACCACCTGGAACCCGGCATTTGAACGCATGTCGGGGATCAAAAAAGAAGATGCGATGGGACGTTATCTTCCGGACCTCCTTCCCGACGGCAAGCTGCATATCGTGCTTGAAACCGGGGAAAGCATGTACGGCCAGAAAATGAAGTTGGGGGACACGCTGGTCATCTCAAACCGGACCCCCATCATCAAAAACGGCCGGGTCGAAGGCGCCATCGCAGTGCTTCAGGATATTTCGAGCCTGGAGTCCATCGGCGCCGAACTGAAGGTGACCCAGGAGCTGAATAACGAACTCGATGCCATCATCGACTCCGTCTACGAGGGCCTTTACATCACCGACGGGGATGCCAATACCCTTCGGATCAACAAGGCCTATACGAGGATGACGGGCATCCGGCCCGAAGAGGTCATCGGGAAAAACATGAAAATCCTGGTGGAAAAGGGGATTTACTCCGAGTCGGTCACCTTGCATGTCCTGGAGAAAAAAGAACCGGTGACGATCCTCCACCAGATCAAGGGAACCCAGAAATGCCTCATCACCGGAAACCCCATTTTCAACGAGCGCAATGAAATCATCCGTGTCGTCACCACGGTCCGGGACGTAACGGAACTCAACAAGCTCGAAAAGAAGCTGGAGGCCGCCGAAGATATCTCCCAGAAATACCATTTTGAAGTTCAGCATCTCCGGCAGCAGCAGATGCAACAGACGGATCTCGTGGAGCACAGTGCCGCCATGAAAAGGGTGCTGGCCCTTTCCCACAAGGCGGCACAGGTCGATTCCACGGTGCTGATTTCCGGCGCCACGGGCGTCGGGAAAGAAATGATCGCCAAATTCATCCATAAAAACAGCCCACGGCGAAATGCCCCCTTCATCAACGTGAACTGCGCAGCCATTCCCGAAAGCCTGCTCGAATCCGAGCTTTTCGGCTATGAAAAAGGGGCTTTCACCGGAGCCCAGAATACCGGAAAACCGGGGATGTTCGAGCTTGCCGACACGGGAACCATATTCCTCGACGAAATCGGCGATCTTCCCCACAACCTGCAGGCAAAACTCCTGCGGGTCCTTCAGGACAAAGCCGTACTTCGAATCGGAGGGACGAAACCCAAGCAACTGGACGTCAGGATCCTGGCTGCCAGCAATCTCGAGCTGGAAAAGCTGGTCACCAAGGGGGTTTTCCGTCAGGACTTGTATTACAGGCTCAATGTCATTCCGATCATCGTCCCTCCTCTCAACACCCGTCGGGAGGAAATCCCCTATCTCGCCAAGCATTTTCTGGAACTTTACAACAAGCGCTACAGCCAGGAAAAACAGTTCAGCGATTCGGCCGTCGAAGCGCTGATGCAGCACGTCTGGCCGGGGAATGTCAGGGAACTGAAGAATCTGGTGGAACGTCTGGTGGTCATCGGAAACGAAGATGTGATCACCCGGGATCAGATCTTCGAGCTGGGAAACGACGTGCCGGACGCCATGCCCCCATTGCAGCCGGGGAAGCAGATCCTTTTGAAGGACGCGATTTCGGCATTGGAACAGCGGCTCATATCAAACGCCCTCGCCGAAAAAGGCAGCACCCGCAAGGCGGCCCGCTGGCTCGGCGTGAGCCAGCCCACGGTCATCCGAAAGGCAAAAAGATACGGCATCCACCCGGGTTCGGATTTGTGATCCCTTTCAATGGATCATTTGCAACCGGCGGAATCATATCGCAATAATTCTCGATACGTTTGCCAATCGAATCGGTTTCATCCGGGCTTCGGCACGAACGGTACGAGCAGATAAGCGGCATATCTTCCACCGGTATGGATCACGTGTCCGCCCCTGTTCCGAGTTTGAATGGGCGGAAGATGATCAAACTGGGGTTTTTCCAGATTATGCCCGGCAATAATAATGCGGAGCCGCTGGCCGGGGTGCCAGCGCATGCTCATGGGACACAGTTCGATTTCCACGGGGACGATCCGCCCAGCCGCCAGCAGCAGTTCTTCGGTGTGAAACGCGCAAGGCATGGAAGGGCTCGACCGGTCGGGGTCTAACTTTCGGTGCGAAACCCGAAGACGGCCGATGCCCCACTCCACCGGTGCACCTTCAAACCCGCTGAAGGGCGCACCCTTCACGATGGGCCGCAAACGGTTCCCTTCCGGATCCAGTTTTTCCGCCGCCACGAAAAGATCCATATCTTCCGCCCCGTCTGCTTCCACCCAGAGCCGCAGCATCATGTGGCCCGTAATTTCGACCTCTTCATCGAAGGTGATATCGAACACCGCCCGTCCCTGTCCATCATCGCTTCGGTAGCAAACAGACGTCTCGCCGCACACCGGCTCGGGGCTCATGCTTCCACGGGCGGCATCGAGGAAAAGCTTCTGATACAGGGTCCGGGCCGGCGGGAATTCGTTTTCAGGACGATGGACGATATCCTCTCCTCCCGGGTCCAGGACCGACATACGCACCCGCGGCGTTTCACGCCAGCCGTTGCTCTCACCCTTCAGGTAGCAGTCAAAGAACCGGCGCAGATCTTCGGCGTTCTCGTAGTAGTCTTCCCATTCATGTCCGTTGTGAATGCGCAGCCATTTCTCCTTTGAAGAAATCCCGTAGTAACCCTTTAACGTGCCGCGGGTATGGATCTTGTTGGTATAGCTCGCCACCACGTAAGCGGGAATGTGAATCTTTTCCAGGGCCGCCGCCTTATCGGCCCAGTAAGCGTTCATGAGGGGATACTTCTCCAGCATGGCGGGCATGTACTCGGCCTCGTCCCCGAACGCCCTTCCGGCAAGAAATTTATTGAACTCCACATCCGGAATCCCGCCGGGGCAGATGCTCTGCCGGTAGATATCGTAAAATCCTTCCCAGGGAGCGATGGCGGTCAGATGGGGGGGCTCTTCGGCAGCCGCAAACCACTGGGAGATGGCCAGGGCAGAGTTTCCGGACATGCCGACTTTTCCGTTGGACCAACTCCGGCTCGCTACCCATTCGATGACATCATAGGCGTCGCGTCCGTCCTGGGTGCCCCACGCAGGCGTGACCCCCTTCGAATTGTGATTTCCCCGCACATCCACATTGACGACGGCATATCCATGCCGGCACCAGAACGCGGGGTCGGGTCCTTCAAAGGTCTGAAGATTGGAAAGAAGCCGTTTGGAAACGCCCCAGGGCAGGGGCATGCCGCGATCCGTTTTACCGAAAGGCGTCCAGGCCATCACGGCCGGAAGATCTTTTGCGTCCGGTGGCCGGAAGATGTCGGCATAAAGAACCACGCCGTCCCGAAGCGTTACGGCGACATCGCTTTCAAAAAGGATACCACAGGGAATCGCCAAGGCTTCCTCCCCGTGAACGGATCCTTTCGGGAGAATTCTTGTTTGCGGGTTCGGTGGTACGGGCCACTCTTTTTTCTTTATTCGGGCCACTTCAATGGGCGCCCCGGTTTCGTCCATGAAGTTTACCGGCGACCGGGATGTGTCGTTCATTTTCTTCCTTTCCGGTACATCTCGAGCATTTTTTCCGCGGAACGCCGCCAGGAGAAATCCTGGGCCATGGCGGTAAGCATCATGCTGCGCCACTTATTCCGGTCATGTTTGAAAACATCGCAGGCACGCTTTACCGCTTCGTAGAAAAAATGGGGATGATAATCAAAAAAAGTAAATCCGTTGGTGCCGTCCTGAATGGTATCTGCAAGCCCTCCGGTAAGCCGGACCACGGGCAGGGTGCCGTATTTGAGGCTGTAGATCTGGGTCAGGCCGCAGGGTTCGAAATGCGACGGCATCAAAAATATGTCGGCACCGGCAATAATCCTGTGGGCCAGGTCGTTGTTGTAGCCGATGTAGATTCCCACCTGGCTCGGGTATTTTTTCAGAAGCCATTCAAAAAAATCATGGTATCGCTGCTCCCCGTCTCCCAGAATAATGAGCTGCGCGCCCAGATGCAAGATCCCCTCTGCGCAGGCCATCACCAGATCGATTCCCTTCTGGGCCACCAGCCGGGAAGTAATGCCGATCAGGGGGAGGTCCTCTCGATCCGGGAGATGGTATTCCGCGCGCAGTTTGGAACGGATCGACCGCTTGCCCGCCAAATCTTTCTTGGAGTAATGAATGCCGTACGTATGGGCATCAACGGCCGGGCTCCATTCGTCATAATCCACGCCGTTTAAAATACCGTGAAGATCGGCTCCCCTCTGCCGGAAAACCCCCTGCAGGCCGAAGCCGAACTCCGTTTCCTGAATCTCCCTGGCATAGGTTTCGCTCACCGTGTGAATGATATCCGCATGGATCACCGCGCTTTTCATCAGGTTGATCTGTCCGTAGTATTCGAAATCGTATGGATAGTACTCCCACGGAAGGGTCAGCACGGGCCACTGGGAGGTGGGGAAAAGCCCCTGGTAGGCGCTGTTGTGCACCGAAAAGACGACGGAAAGGGTGTCTGAAAAAACGGGCTCCCCGAACTGTTGCCGATAGAGAACCTTCAGAATTGCCGGCAGCGGCGCCGTCTGCCATTCGTTGCAGTGAATGACATCGGGGAAAAAGTCATTGGCCCTGCAGTATTCCAGGGCTGCCTTACAGAAGAACACGAAACGTTCCAGGTTGTCCGGATAGTCCCAGTTGCCGATCCCGTAGTTGCCGTCCCGGTTGAAATACGCCTCGTTTTCTACGAAATAGGTCGGGACGCCGCCGTTTTCACTGCGGTGCACCGCGGCCACCTGGAAGCCGTTGTGCATCGGCACCGGAAACGAACCGGCCGGTGTCAGCGACGCGCCGCTGCGGGCCACCGACGGGTATCCGGGCATAATATTGCGGATGTCGTGTCCCATGGCCCGAATGGCCTTGGGAAGCGCCCGGGCCACATCCGCAAGGCCGCCGGTCTTGGAATACGGCGCAATCTCAGGAGAAACATATAGAATTTTCATATGACCGTATCATCGGGAATGACTGCATCTTTCGGAACGATCACCAGGCCGTCCCGAACCACCCAGTTGTCCGTTTCCGAATCGGGACGATCGTGAAGATACCGAATGTGTACATTGTTGCCGATACGGGCGTTCTTGTCGATAATGGCGGCCTCGATGCGGCAGCCACGGCCGATGCCGATGCAGGGCCGCCCGCGGCGCCTGTTTTCTTCACAATCCGTTTCGGTTTCGTAGTAATCGGCTCCCATGATGACGGAAGAACGGATAACGCTCTGTTCATGGATAATGCAACGAAGCCCCACCACCGAATGCGTGATCTCCGCCCCGGATACCCGGCACCCGTCGGCCATGAGCACACGCTTCAGGACCGTCCCGTGCACCCGGGAGGGGGGCAGAAACCGCGCATGTGTATAAACCGGCCGACCCGGGCTGTACAAGTCAAAGGGCCGCTCCGGCGAGACGATTTCCAGATTCACCTCGTAGAAACGTCGAATGGTCCCGATGTCCGCCCAGTAGCCGTCATATACATACCCCATGACTCTGTACTTCGAAATCGTATCCGGGATGATGTTCTTCCCGAAATCATCCCCTTCGGTTTTCAGCACCTCAAGAAGCAACTCCGTCGGAAAAATGTAAATCCCCATGGACGCCAGATAGGGTGTGTCGACACTTGGAATGCTTTTCAGGCCGGACAGGTGTTCCGCGGGCGGCTTCTCGATGAAATCCATTATTTCGCCCGTCGGGCTTCGTTTGAGAATTCCCATGGCAGGGGCAATGTCGGCACCCACTGGCTGTACCGCCATGGTGATGTCGGCCCGGGTATCGATGTGATACTGGACAAATTCACGGTAGTCCATGTTGTAGAGGTGGTCTCCGGCAAGAATGAGCACATACCGGGTGCGTGCCGCTTTGATCTCCACAAGCTGTTTTCTTACAGCATCGGCGGTTCCCTGGTACCAGTGCGTGCTGTCGGGGGTCTGCTCGGCGGCAAGAATCTGTACCCACCCATCGGAGAACATATCCCGGGCATATACACGCTGGATATGCCGGTGCAGGGAAACCGAGTTGAACTGAGTCAGGATGGCGATTTTGTCGATTCCGGCATTCAGGCAATTGCTGATGGGGATATCGATGAGGCGGTATTTCCCCGCCAGTGGAACGGCCGGTTTCGATCGAAGTTTCGTGAGTGGATACAGTCGGGACCCCCGTCCGCCCCCCATAATCAGGCCCAATACATCTTTCATCATTTTATGCCGCCTGTTTAATCCACGAAGTTCACAGCGCCCTTCAGGGTACGTTCACCTCTGCTGAATTTATTTTCCGCCGCCGCATATCCCACGATCATTGTACAATGAACCGTGTATCCCTCCGGTACGCCCGCCGCCCTGGCCAGATCGGGTTTATCGGCATCATTGAGCACCGGCGTGGGAGAAAGTAAAAGACAGGTGCCAAGTCCCAGGCCGGTGGCTTCCAGAATCATGTTTTCGGCCGCCAGTGAGGCGTTGATGGCTCCGAAGGGGGCATTGGCAGGCCCGGAGAGCAGGATCAACACCGGCGCGCTGTAAAGGGGCTGATACCCGGGGAGGGATGCCCGCTGAACCAGGAATTCAATGCCGGAATTCAGCATGGCTTTATGGGCCCTGTCATTTATTTTTTTCCGCAATTCAGCGTTCCGGATCACCGAAATCTGAAACGGACCGGCATTCGGCGCCCACCTGCCCGCCTCTATGATTTTTTCCATATCCTCGACGGAAACCGGCTTGTCCAGGTAGGCCCTGATGCTGGTCCTTTTTTTAATCGTATCCGAAATACTCATTCACGACCTCCTTCGATTCAAATATACTATACGCGGCATTCGCAAATAGTTTATTGTTACCATTAACTGGTTGCGTGGAGATGTCAAGCCGGATAAAGTATCAGAATAAAACTTAAGGTAAACGGAGCGATGTGAGAAGATGAATCTGATCGGGTTTTTTATCAATTTCCTCCCGTCCATCGGGTTCATCCTGGCCCTTGTTCTCCTGGCCCACATTCTCAAACAACGACGCTCCCCCGCCTCCACCCTGGCCTGGCTCATGGCCATTGTCTTTGTCCCCTACGCGGGGGTGCCGCTGTACATCATCTTCGGCGGCCGGAAAATGACCCGCATGGCGGAGAATAAACCCCTGCTTTCGGATTCGCCACCGGTCAACACGGATGCCGCGGTCACGGATTCCCGAATCTTTCCCGGAGGATTTCCTGCCACCAAAGGCAACAAGGCCCTTCTGCTGACCACCGGGTCCCAGGCCTTCCGCCGCATCATGGCGCTGATTCGAAGCGCGGAGAAAACCATCCACATCACCACGTTTATTTTGGGCAGGGACGACACCGGTCGCGCCATCCTCAACGCCCTGACCGAAAAGGCCCGAAGGGGCGTCAAGGTATACCTGCTTCTCGATGCCCTCGGCTCCCTGCGGGTTCGACGCAAGTATCTTCTCCCCCTTTTGAATGCCGGCGGAAAGGCGGCGTTTTTCATGCCGATGATGCACCTTCCCTTCCGCGGCCGCGCCAACCTGAGAAACCACCGGAAGATGGTGCTGGTGGACCATACCCGGGCCATCGTAGGCGGCATGAACCTGGCGGCCCAGTACATGGGACCGGGCGAGGCGAAAGATTACTGGCTGGACTTTTCCATCCAGGTGGAGGGGCCGTCCGTCGCCCATATCTACCGGGTGTTTCAATCCGACTGGCGATTTGCAGCCGGTGAGCCGCTTCCGGAAATTCCCCTGGAAGCCCAGGGCCCGGCCACCCTGCCGGGCGAGATCATGCAATTTGCGGCCAGCGGTCCGGATGTGGCCGGCGATGCCCTGCGGGAGGAACTTCTGGCCGCTTTTTTCAGGGCAAGACGCCGAGTATGGATTATGACCCCCTATTTCGTCCCGGACGATCTGATTCTGGAATCCCTGTGCATCGCGGCAAAGCGCGGTATCGATCTCAGGCTTGTGCTTCCCGCCCGTTCCAACCACCGCCTGGCGGACCTGGTCCGGGAAGGCTATCTCTCCCAGCTTCAGGAATCAGGCGGAAAAATCATGCTCTACGAACCCGGGATGATGCATGCCAAGGTGCTTCTCATCGACGACCGGGCGGCGGTCACAGGATCGGTCAACATGGACATGCGAAGCCTCCTGCTCGATTACGAAGTGGCGTTGTGTGTCTATTCACGGGAGGTTATCAACCAGTTCGCCACCTGGATGCAGTCCCACATGGCCTACTGCCGACTTCGAAAGCCCCGTACCGGTGCGACCCTGGGAATTCTCGAAGGCATGGGGAGACTGGTGGCACCGTTGCTTTAGTGGGTGTTGCCATTGTCTGCTTGATCGTGATAGGAAGAAAGCCGTTTTACAATGGTTGATGTTGGAGAAAAATCGTGGACGCTCTGAATACAACTTTAGGGACTGTGAACATCGCCTGCGGGATCGTGTTTGTCCTGATCAGCATCCCCCTGGTGATGAAAAAAATTCCGATGAATTCCCTTTACGGTTTCAGGATTCCAAAGGCGTTTAAATCGGAAGAAAACTGGTATGAAATCAATCGATACGGCGGCCGGCAGCTGATTCGATGGTCGGTCCTGCTGGTACTGATCGGAGCCCTCTATTTCATCTTTCCCATCGAGCATTCCGCCGCTCCGGTAAAAAATGCTTTGCTGGCCGCGGCCCCCATCGTCATCTGCCCATCGGTTGCGATCGTAAAAACGATACTTTTTTCAAGGCAATTATAATGAACAAACTTGCGTCGGAAATCATCATCATCGCATGCATGGTGGAAAGCATTGTGCTTCACGAGGTGGCTCACGGCTATGTGGCGGAAAGGTTCGGGGACCGGACAGCCCGGCAGCGAGGGCGTATCACTCTCAACCCGATTCCCCACATCGATCTGGTATGGACCATTATCGTCCCCATCGCCGCCTATTTTCTTTCCGGCGGGACGTTCATTATCGGCGGGGCCAAGCCGGTGCCGGTCAATCCTTATAATTATCGGGAACCGGTCAAGGGAGACATTTGCGTCTCGGTGGCCGGTGTCGTCGTCAACTTCCTGATCGCGGTTTTCATGATCCTGCTGATCAATATCGTTTACCCCGCCCGCGGAACACCCGCCGGTGACCTGGCCATCTCGGTGATGTGGAACGTGGCGGGTCTGAATATCCTGCTGGCGCTGTTTAACCTGATCCCCATTCCGCCCCTGGACGGAAGTCATCTATTCAAATACCTGCTGCCCGAGAACCTGCGTGCCGGGTACATGCAACTGGGCCGGACCGGTGCGGGATTTATCATTCTGATTCTGCTGATCAACATGCCGGGATTATGGAATGTTTTCAATGCGGTGTTTTCAGGCTTGATGAATTTTCTGCTGGGAAGACTTATCTTCTATTAGTGGATCACCCGCAATGCCTTCCGGTGAAGTTCGCGCACCGAAAACGGCTTCTGGAGCACCGGGATCACCAACTTTGTCCCTGCAATTGCGATCGAATCCTCCAGCACACCGCTGATCAGGATGACCGGCGTGCCCGGTGCTTTTTCCTGTATGATATTGATCAGGGTAACACCGTCCATGAGGGGCATATGGTAATCCGTTACCACCAGGTCCCATTTGCCTTTCAAAAACAGTTCATAGGCCTGTCGGCCGTTCTCGGCCTCCCGCACTTGAAATCCGATGAGTTCAAGTGCATGTGCGACCAGTTCCCGCATCGAAAAATCATCGTCCACCACCAGCGCCCGCCGGGTCGGCAGGGCGGCCCTGATATCTTTCGGCATTTTTTGATGGTGGCTGTTTTTATGGTATCCGTCCGTTCGGTTCACATCCAGGTGCATGTGATCTCCTTTCATGTCCCACCCCTTAACCATACGCACCCAGCATACCCGATGGGATACCCGGAGAAAATGGGGTCAACCCGGTATTATTGAAGCAGGGGGAGAGTATACATTCCCCACCGGACCTGAAATAAGGATAGACTGAAACAATGCTCAGGGGAGTTCGGGGCTTCAGCTTTCCACTATTTCCTGTTCGCTTAAGGGCGCCAGTGAACGATACCAGTCTTCCATGATATCTTCCGGATTGTCCTTTAGAGCGATGGGAGGGAAAACCCGGGCTTCCAGCCGTGCGAAGTGAAACCCCGGGTTCAGGCGGGAATACAGGCGCCCGACCCCTTTCAGATAAACGGGCACCAGGGGCGCGCCGCATTCCTTTGCCAGTTGGAACACACCCGGTTTCGGCCGATCGATCCGCCCGTCGGCGGAACGCTTCCCTTCGGGGAAAATGCACATGGGCAGGCCACTCTTCAATACGATATACGAATACTGCATGGACGACACCATGGTGTCGTGAGTTCCGGTCATAATGATGCGACCCGGACGGCGCAGCAGTTTCAAGGGGAAACGGCCAAAGATTTCGGGGATGGAAAGGGAGACCATTTTCCGGGTGACCCGGTAGGGGAGCATGCCGTAGAGTAGCAGGGCATCGGCATACGATACGTGATTACCGGCGATAATGAACGCTCCTTTCCCGGGCAGGTGTTCCAGCCCGCTGATCCTCGCCCGCATGAAGATCTTTAAAAACAGAAAAATCGAAAAATGAGCGAAACACCGGAGCGGGCCGCTGAAAACGCTGAATCCCACCGATATCTGCTTTTCCATTGGTATCTCAGGCGTTCGTTTCATTTCATCGATGAGGTCGAATCTTTCTTCCGCCACACCGGCGACGGCATCGCCGATAAGAGAGCGAAGATTGGCCACGGTGATCACCTCCCCCGCCTGTTCGGGGGACATGCTGATCCCGTAGGTTTTGCCTACGAGGGCGAACAGTTCGAGTTTGCTGAGGGAATCAAGCCCGATATCGGTTTCAAGGTTATGGTCCGGGCGGGGCACGAATTTAATTCCGGTCGCTTTCATGAGGAACTGGAGAAAGGGATCGTCCGTCCCCTTTTCCGCCACGCCCGAATCGCTGCGGAAACTCTCCCGGCTTTCGATCATCTCCCGGATCTGAAACCGCTTGAGCTTTCCAAGCCGGGTCCGGGGAAGCTCCCGGTCGATGATCTCGACCCGCGTTACTCGCTGGTAGGACGGCAGCCGCCCCGCCACCGTTTCGATATCGTATTTGATATCCTGGAAAACGGACCCGGCCTTCATGCGCCGGAAATAATCCATGTTGGGATGCACGGCGGCGGTGAGCCTTTCCCTCCCTTTTTCTCCGACGGCCAGCACGCACACTTCCTGGATTCGCTCGGTGGCCGTATAGAGTTTTTCAAGCTCTTCCGGGTAAATATTCTTGCCATTGGCAAGAACGATCAACTCCTTCTTTCGGCCCGTAAGAAACAGGCGGCCCCTCTTATCGAGATATCCAAGATCACCGGTATGAAACCATCCATCGACGATCACCTTTACGGTCTCCCCGGGCCGCCGGTAGTATCCCGCCATGACGTTGGGGCCCCGGATGCAGACCTCCCCCCGCTCCAGGCCGCTTTCAGGCGTTTCAATGCGAATATCCACCCCCGCCATCGGCATCCCAACGCTGCCGGCGACGGGCCTTTTCGGGTCATTGAGGCATGCGATGGGGGATGTTTCAGTCAGGCCGTAGGCTTCAATAATCGAAAACCCCACGTCGCTCAGACCGTAAAAGACATCGGGTTCGAGACGTGCCCCTCCCGAGGCGATATACCGGAGCTTGGGGAAATTCCGGTGAATCTTTCCAAACAGGATGCGTCCTGGATTGACCTTCAGACATTTCCGGCACAGGCGCGTCATCAACCGGAGCGTGTGAAATAAGGCGCGGGTAAGAAAGGCGGCATGCCCCACCGCATCGTAAATTTTCTTGTGAAACAGATCCAGCAGTTTGGGAACTCCCACGAGGAAAGTGACGCCGGTCTTTTTCAGCGCTTCGGAGATATCCGGTCCCGCGATGGAGCGAGGGGTCACGATGGTGCATCCGGTCAGAACGGGGGCCAGAAAGGTGCATGTAAAACCGTATACGTGGTGCAGCGGCAGCACGGACAGAAGAACATCGCTGTCCGAAATCAACCCGTGATATCGCTGCAAGCCGGTCACGTTCGACATGAAATTTTCCTGCGACAGCATCACTCCCTTGGGATCGCCCGTTGTGCCGGAGGTGAAAATGATGGACATGGGCGCATCCGCCGGAAAATCCGCGGGTGAAAAAACGGAATCCGGTTTAGAGCGTTCAAAAATGTCGTCGATATCGTTGATATTATACCGGCCCGGGATTAATTTGCGATGGGAGGCGTCCGTTAGCACTCCCTGGGGACTCACGAATTCGAGGATATTTTCCACCTCCGCCGGGGAATACTGGGCGTCGAGGGGAATCACCGTGCAGCCTGCCGCGTGGATGCCCATATACGCGGCGCACCATTTTGGCGAATAGTCCGCCAGAAGAACGATCCGGTCTCCGGACTGAAAGCTTTTCTCTTTCAGCTCCTCCGTCAGCGTCGCCACGACCTGAAAAAACACGGCATAGGAGATGTCATGGAACCCGTCATCAGCACCGCAGGTAAAGGCGGGTTTTTGCGGAAACCGTTTGACGATCTCTGAAAATTTATGGGTAATAATGGACATGGAACGCGCCTTGTGGATATTCACCAAGTATTTTCATTGTAAAATACCACAAGACGCGGTGTTTTTCCATTTCGCTTTCGGCGTAGGTCAGCTGATGTATTTCCCAGCCTCGATTCCGGCCATGTACCCGGTCACCACTGCCCATCCCAGGGCGCCGGCACCTCCGCTTTCGGTGGTATGGCCGCCGGCGTTGTCGCCCACGGCATAAAGACCGGGCATGACCTCGCCTTGGGCGTCGAGCACCTGCAGATTCTCGTTGATCACGATGCCGCCATGGGTGGTTTCGGAAAACCGTTGCCCGAAAAATGCATAGAACGGGGGCTTTCGAATCGGCACCAGATAGTCCGGGTTTTTCACGAAGTCCTCATCCCGGCCTTTTTCGCAGAATTCGTTATACCGCTTGATGGTCGCCTCCAGTTTCTGCGGGTCCGCACCGACTTTCTTCGCCAGCTCTTCCAGGGTATCCGCGATTTTTGTCATTTCTCCGCCCAAGGAGGCCTCGTAGGCAATGTCTTCCCGGAATTTTTTATTGATGGGAATATCGGTGGGCCCGTCATGCGGATGCGCAATCAGACGCTCGCCCAGCATCTCCTTCAGGTTCTCGTCCGCGATGGCATAACACACGGCCTTCGGCTGTTTCCCCAGGAGGTGGAATGAGGGGTCCAGTCCGCCGGTCTCATCCACGAACCGCTCACCGTTCAAATTGACGTAGACGATCTCCGGCTGCAGCATGATCCGGTAGATGGTGTAGGAGTAAGGGTGGTGGGCGGGTCCTCCCACCAGCCAATACATGTTCTGATAGTCCACATGAGCCCCGATCTTCTCCGCCATCTCCAGGGAGTCGCCGTCGCTGGTGGGGCAGGAGAAAATGTGAAGCCGGTTTCCGTCGGCAAATTCGGGCCATCTTTTTTTCAGCTTTTCTTTATTTGCGCCGAAACCGCCGGCGGCCATAACGCATGCCCCGCAGTTGACCTGGAGTGCCCCGTCCGGGGTGTCTGCAAGAACCCCGGTGACCCTTCCCCCGGCGTCGGTGACAAACTCCGTGGCCCGGGTTTCGGTGAGCACCGGAATGCCCAGCTTCTTACACTGCTCCAGCATCTTCACCACCACGTATGAGCCCATCCATCCCGGGCCTATGGACGGATCCCGGGATTTCTTGTTCATGTGGCGATACGGAAAATTGATTCCTCCCATCATCGCCATGATCCCTTCCTGTTTTTCTCCCGGTTCCGGCTTGGTAAAATATTCTTCAGCACCTCCCTTTTCCACCAGCCAGTCGAAAAAGGGACCCGAGGAGTAAATGTAATTTAGAACAAGCCGATGGTTCACTTTCCACTTGAGGTTGTTCATGGTGCGTCGGAACATCTCGTCACGGGTGTCCGCAATGCCCGCCTCCTGCTGCCACTTGGAATTCTGGACCCCGAATCCGTGGGCATAAAAAGTGGAGCCGCCGGCCTTTTTGGCCTTTTCGAGCACGACAACCTTTTTGCCGCTGACTTCCGCCGCCTTCACCGCGGACACCAGACCCGATCCGCCGCCGCCAAGAACCACCAGATCACAATTCATCACATTTGCTTTCGCCATCTATTCTCTCCTTATCTTTGAACGGAATGAGGTGCGGATATATTGCACACTTCTGCGCAGGTGCCGCACTGGACGCATTTGTCCTGGTCGATGACATACTTGTCCTGTCCCCAGTGAATGGCGGACTCCGGGCATTCATAGAAACAGAAATGGCATCCGATGCAGCCGGGGCCAATGACGTACATTACGTCTTTTTCCTCTGCTTTTGCGGTGGAGGCCATGCCTGCCAGGTTGAAAAGAAAGGGGGATACCGCGATGGCTGCGGAACTGACAAGAATGAATTTCCGTCTGCTGACATTCGCACTCGATTCACTCATAACAACGACTCCTCCTTTTTATGGATTGCGATCCTTCAGTTCCCGAAACCAAAATAAACCGGGGGATCAAGTCTGCCGATTATTTCAGCCTGACCGATCCCCCGGTTGCATTACAGCTTCAATTTTACCCGGGTCATTTAGAACCTGACATTTAATGTGGTGCCGATCGTCCGCGGGTCGGCCGGGAAAATCATCGTATCATTTCCGTGCTGAACGCTCCCCTCATAATAGTGTTCATCCAGGACGTTGTTGGCGTAAAAATTCAGTGACCAGCCTTTTGCTGCAACATAGTTCATTGTGAAATCAACTACCTGGAAAGCCGGCCCAAGATTTGAAGGAACAGTCAGGTAGCCCAAATACTGTTTGTCCTTCCATCGATAACTGACCTTGGGCCTTAGCGTGCTGCCGTCACCCAAAGAAAATGTATGATCGATGCTGGCCATGACAGAAAATTCCGGCGAGTGAGGCATCGTTTCACCTTTCAGGTTTATTGCGGGTAGCATTACATCCGGGTGCATGAAGAAATCTTCTGAGTACTCATTTTTCAAATAGGTCAGATCCAGGTTAACTAGAGTGGCGTCGCCTATCAGGGCAGTGGTTGCAATCTCGCCGCCCTGGCTTCGGGCTTTGGGCGCGTTGAAGAACCTGACAAACATATTGTCCTGGCCGATCGCAGGGTCATACGCCATATAAGCATCGACAACCTGGTAGCCTTTGTATTGATAATAGAAAACATCCGCGTTCACCTGCAACCGTTGATCCAGGAAGCGGCTCTTCAGGCCTAATTCGCCGGACACATTCGACTCCATATCGAACGGCGCCGCCGTCTGGTCGTCAAAACCGCCCGGCTTGTGACCTGATGCCAGCGTAAGGTAGCTCATTATGTCCGGGGAAAGATCCTTCTCTATTCCAAACTTGTAGTCAGTATAGCTGAATGAATAAGAATGCTCCGTATAGAGAAAATTAAAGGCGTTCTCGTAGCCCTTTTTGTCCTCGGAGTAACGGAGGCCCGCAATCGCGCGGAACGTATCGGTGACTGGATAGGTAACCTGGCCGAAGACGGCCTTGGTGTCGGTGTATAAATCAGCGCCGCCACGTCCCATTTCCATTTTGGCGGCCGCACCCACAGGGTCGATCGGATCGGTTGATTTTAAATAATAAAGACCGACTTGCCATTTGACCTTGGAATCGCTTTTATTCGAATAGCGCAATTCACCGATTTTTGCCTCATAATTAAAGGGGCGGTTGTCCGCATTATATCGCGGTGTTGGGTTTGGGCTTGGTGGACCAGGAGGCAAACCGAAACTGGTCGAGGTGCCCTTCGCGTTCGCGTAAGTAGGGATAACGGTCATAATGCCTACTCCGAGCGGAAACTCGGCTTTCAAAGAGACTTTTTGTGATTTGTTCATAAATTTAACCGTCGTGTCATATGGCCAGACGGCGTCGTTCAGGTCATATTTCCCTGCGTCCCAATTTGACTTGGGCACTTCGATAAAAAAGTTGCCCGCGTGTGTTTTGCTATAGTTGTATAGCAAGTTAAAAGACACATCTTCGGTTGGCATGTATCTTAACTGAATCCTGGTTGCCAGTCCCGACTGGTCTGCACGATAGCCATGGTCGTCCGCTGTGTAGCCATCCACCTGGGTCGTTACAAATGCCACACGTCCGGCAACTGTATCACTTATTGGGATGTTGACGGCAGCCTCGGCTTTCTTCTTGGCGTAGTTGCCGTACTCAAGTGCGGCATATCCCTTGACCCTATCGGTGGTGGGTTTTTCGCTGACAACGTTCAGTACGCCGCCCGTAGCGTTGCGGCCGTAAAGCGTACCCTGCGGCCCGCGAAGAACTTCAATGCGTTGAACATCAAAGTAACCGAATAATGAGCTCTCGGTGCGTGCATCGTTTGAGTCGTCGAAGTTTACGGAAACAGAGGATTCACCCATGCCTGGCGGCAGATCCATCCCAAGCCCGCGAATATTGATCGTATAGCCGCCGGAAGTGCCCATATTGCTGGTACTGACGTTCGGTATGTCCTTCAGGATGTTTGTGATCGACGTCGAACCGTCATTTTGGATAGTCGTTCCCTGGATGACCGAAATGGAGATGGGTGTCTTCTGAAGATTCTCAGCCCTTTTTTCAGCCGTTACGGTAACCTCTTCAAGCGTGAAGGTGTCCTTGTCCTTGTCCTTATCCTGCTTATCCTGTGCCATCGCCGGCACCCCAAACCAGAAAAAGGCACCCGCGGCGGCCACTGCGCACAAACATCTAAGACTCAACTTTTTCATATGTTCCCCCTTACATTGTGTCAGTTAAGATTGACGTTCCGTACGATTAAACCGATTGATTTTACTTTTATTCTCCCTCCCTTTTAAAGTTTCAGTTTGTTATATCAGCCGGTAGACAATCCAGCTTTCCCGCAAAAAAATACAATCGTTATCAGGATATGCTGCTGACAAAAAAATATGTGAGATGAATGAAACCAGAATCTTAAGTTGACAATGTTATTTTTATCCCCAAACTTTTTGATGTTTCGGCCGATGCGATTCGTGGGTGATAGTTTTAAATATCAGCAAAATGTTAAGAAATTGTCAAGATTTGTTAAAATATACTATTTATGAATGGACGTCCACATTTTTTGTCCACATTTTTTGTTGACATAAAATGCCTATCATCTTAGATAATAACAGATGTAAATTTTTTTTAAGCGAGTCGGGATGAACATACAAAATCATATTCAAAATCTGATGATAATGCCCATGATGCCCTCTCGAGGTGCGCCCATGGTTTGATAGATGTTGATCTGAATCATCAAGGCCGTGGGCGAAAAACCCACGGCCTTTTTTTATGGAAAAACAATAAGAAATTCCGGATAAGAGAAAAAACGATCACCATGCCATTTTCACACGCGCCACAACTTACCACGAAGAATTCATTTCCTTGGAATGCATGCCTATGGATAATGCACGGGCTCCCGTGGGAGCCGGCCAGCCGACCGTTATCTGAAACGATATAATTTATTCTCGATTGAAACGATAAACATCACGATTGCCGATACACGATCTTTTTAAATCGACGCAGCCGAAGAAACGGCTACCGGTAATCGCAGAAAAATGGAGGCGAACATGTCCAAAACCATTGCGGAGATCAATGAAAAAATCCGCTCCGGAAAGGCCGTCGTGTTTACGGCGGAAGAGATTATCGATGTGGTGCATAAACAGGGGATTGAAAAAACCGCCCGGGAGGTGGATGTGGTCACCACCGGAACCTTCAGCCCCATGTGTTCGTCCGGGGCCTTTTTTAATATCAAACAACATAAGGAAAAGATGAAGCTGGGAGGCGGATTTGCGACCCTGAACGGCGTTCCCGCCTACGCCGCGCTCGCCGCGGCGGATATTTACCTGGGCGCAACGGCACTGACGGAGAAAGACCCCAGAAATGCCAACGGCGGGCCGGGCAAATTCAAATACGGCGGCGCCCATGTCATTGAAGATCTGGTGGCGGGGAAAAAGGTCGTCCTGACTGCTCGCGCCTACGGCACCGATTGCTATCCTTCGAAATTCAGGGAACAGGAAATCGGACTGGCGGATATGAACGAGGCATATCTCTTCAATCCCCGGAATTGTTACCAGAACTACAACGTGGCGGTAAATGTTTCCGATAAGCCCATCCATACCTATATGGGCAAACTGAAACCCGGGATCGGCAACGCCAACTATTGCAGTGCCGGCCAGCTTTCTCCCCTGTTCAACGACCCGCAGTACCGAACCATCGGCGTCGGCACCCGGGTGTTTATCGGCGGCGCCCAGGGGTATGTGGCCTGGCCCGGCACCCAGCACAACCCCGCCGCGCCCAGATCGGAAAATGGCACGCCCCGAACGCCGGCCGGGACCCTGGCTCTGATCGGTGACCTTCGGCAGATGAGCTCGGAATGGCTTCGGGCCGTGTCCTTTACAGGATACGGGGTCACCTTGAGCCTTGCGGTTGGAATTCCCATTCCCATTCTGAACGAGGAAATACTTCAGGATGTATCGGTTACCGACGCGCAGATAACGGCGCCGATTATCGACTACAGCCGATTTTATCCGTATGGGGAGGGAGAGGCAAAGCTGGGGGAGGTCACCTATGCCGAGCTGAAATCCGGAAGCATCCGTATCAATGGGAAAGATGTCCCCACGGGATCGTTTTCCAGTTACAGCCTGGCGCAAAAGGTCGCGTCGCACCTTAAAAACCTTATTCGAAACGGCGGGTTTCAGCTCACCGAGTTCCAGGCGCCTTTGCCCGGAGCCATAACGGGAAAGGAGGCTTGAAGATGAGAAAATTCAGAGCCGTGCTCAGTTTTTCAGAAAAAACCACGGAGGAACCGGTGATTTATCGTCTGATCACCGAACACGGAATTCGAATCAACATCCTGCGGGCAGGCATCGACCCCGGTAAACGGGGCCGGATGGTGGTGGAGATGTCCGGCGAAAGCGACCGGATCGACGGAGGCCTCACCTATCTGCGCAGCCTGGACGTCCAGGTGGAACCGCTGGAAAAGGAAATCCGGCGCCTCGAGGAACGCTGCACCAGTTGTACGGCGTGCATTCCACATTGTCCCACCGGGGCGCTGAATGTGGACCGCACATCGTGGCAGGTGTCCTTCAATGCGGAAAAATGCGTGGTCTGTCGCTCATGCCTGGATGTGTGCATCTACCAGGCCATGTCTGCGGTGGAGGAATTTGTCTGATTCAGGGGTCCTGCCGAATCGGCATTGACTGCCACATTGTGGTATGCTAAAGTGACCATAGAGTAAGTGCGGCAACGATACCTCCATCACGATCTTCGCTTTACTCACACTTTCCACCCCCGGCCCGGGATGTTCGAATCCCGGGCCGGGCTTTTTCAAAAATACCAACTGCTGCCTATAAAAGGCTTTTAAGAACCTCGCATTTGCGGCAGATTTCCATTTTTTTCTTCCAGTCTTTCTGGATCTCACCGTCGCAAACGGTGCCGTTAATGAACCAGCAGAGTTTTCCTGCGTTGAATTCAAACGCGGGGCATTGCTTCTTTTGCTCCGGTGGACATTTCTTGATGGTCCAGCACGGCTTCCGGCGCTTTGCCTTGTCCTCCATACTGGCCACCATGAAAAACATCTGGCGCTCCACGTGGGCCGGCACCGAACGCCATCCCTGCTCGTAGCTATGGACCGCCTTCAGGGAAACCCCCAGGAGGGCCGCCATCTGTTTCTGTGTTTTCCCAAGCTTGTTTCGAAGGGCTTGAAATTCGTTTTTAAGCATACTGTCTCATTTGGTTTGATTTTCCGCCGGTTCCGGTGCGTCTTCCCCCACCCGGCGGACGCCACCGACAAAGTAGATCATGTCGAACCGGCGGTCAAGTTTTTTACTTTGGAAATCGGCCACCGGAACCCCGGGGGGTACCAGCACCATATCTCCGATTTTTCCGTCAAAGGACGGCACCGCCACCCAGACTTTCTTTTCCCCCGTGTCGATCTGAAGATAGGCGTACCGGCCGGCGTTGATGATGTCCACCACCTCGCCCTTGAACATCTCGGACATGTTTTCGGGCACCGCCGGAGCCGGCGACGCGGTGTCGGATGATTTCTCCGAAGGACCTCCCTCCGACAGACCGGCCGCCTGACCACAGCCCACCGAAGCGGCCATCGCCAGGAGCAGGAGTATTATCCCCGACAAGCGAAATAAATTTGTATTCATGGCCTTTCCTGCCTTTCTACTGCGGATAGCTGAGCGGATTATGAATCATCCCGTGGCAGCTTAAAAAGCACTGGCCGCTGTACCGGCCCCGACTGACATATTCAAGTCGTCCCACCGGGTTCGGCGAAACGATCGAAAGATCGAAGTTGATCAGGTGGCTGTTATGAATCGAATCCCCCTGCCCGGCACTGACGCCGTGGGGGTCGTGACAGGCGGAGCACGGCGCGTTTTCATCCACCACGTGCAGCTTGTGGGGAAAACTCTGGCTGTTCATCAGCACACTCCGGCTGTGGCATTTGTAACACAGGGCATATGCGGAGGGTGACTCCGGGGTGTTGTCCTCGGTCTCATAGCGCCGGACGAGAAGGTTCGGATAGTCGGAGCCATGGGGTCCCGCGGCCCCCGCCGGATCGTCGTTGCCGTGGCAATCCGTACAGCCTATTCTGCTGCCCGTTGTATAAGGCGCAAGCAGACTCGGCACATGCTGATTTTTTCCCGCGGCCGCCACGGGATGATACGAGGGGGCCGCCGGGTCGAACTGCTCCCGCTTATTGAGCGCCTCGATCTGTCGCGCAACGGGCGGATCGTCCACGACATTCTGATCCGCGTGGCATTTAAAGCAGATTTCGTAGACATACCGGGCCTCGGGGAGCGCCGCGCCGCCGATGGACACACCGGATGCGCCCCGGGTCGCGCCGGAGACCATGGCGGCATCCGAAGCCGGGGTTTCGCTGGCTTGATGCGGATCGTGGCAGTCGCTGCAGGTAACATGTTCGGGAACGGTTCCGGATGTAAAATCCTCAGCCGCATCATGCAGGCCCGGGTAATTCCCGACCGGGTGGCGATAGGGTTTGGAAAAGGCTGCAGCGATGTCGGAAGAGGCCACCCTGCCGTCGTGGCACACCATGCAGGTGTCTTTTTCGTCGGCAAAGATCAGCAGTCGCTGGCCGGAGCCCGCCGAATGCGGGACATGACAGTTTTCGCATCCGTTTTCGGCCACGGTCCGGTAATCGGTATTGGCCCACAGGCCGCCGGATCGCGCCAGTGTGGCGGTGGAGCGGGAGTGGGAGGAAGTCACCCAGCCCCGCTTGTCATGGCACGCCGTACAAAGGGACGAGGCGACATTGTCCATCACCAGAAAGCGTCCAAAGGTGTCGTCGTGGGGATCATGGCAACTGGTGCACTGCAGCTGATCGCCATGCTCCAGCGAGATAGCGGGGGGCAGGAGGCCCGGGTCCCTGAGTCCCAGGTCTTCGGTGGAAAGGGTGGTATCGTAGGTAAATGATATCGGATGGTCATCGGAAAGATCGGTTCCCAGATTGGAGGCGGTGCCGTCGGGCATATATCTCAGGCCGCCCCGCATGAGTATCTCATCGGGCGACGATGTGACAGCGCCCAGGGCGATGGTGCCGTCATGACAGCTCAGACACATCCGGGATGATCCGGTGGGCTGCCCCACCACGGCACGGATGGTGGTGCTGTCGTAAGGTATATAGGGTGTCGTGGGAGTGGAGCGGTTCCACAGGTACGCCTCATCTCCCCCATCCCGGTGCGGGATGTGGCAAAAAATGCAGATCCGGCTTTCAGAGGAGGCCGTGATCTCCCCTGTGCCGCTGATGGAGAGGTTGTGTTTGGTCGAACGGATGCTGCTGCTCCCTCCCCATGCGGATGTGGCCAGCAGCAGAGTGAGTGCGACGCTCACCGCTTTTATTTTTGTGTGTGTCGTCATTTCCCGTTTTCTTCTTTCAGGTATTGAAACATCTGGATCCGATGATTGCCGGTATCCGCGACATAGATGACATCGTTCGCGTCGATAAACATCCCCGCGGGAAGCGCAAAGGCACCCGGCCCGGTCCCGTGCCCCCCGAAGTCCATGAGAAGCCGGCCGCTCTCATCGAACACCTGGACATTGTCAAACAGGGCGTCTACCACATAGATATTGCCGTCGCTGTCCGCCGCCACCCCTTTAGGTCTCGAAAAACTCCCGGGAGTGTTCCCCGGGCCGCCGATCTTGAATAGAAACCGTCCTTCCGGCGAAAACACCTGGACCCTGAAGTTCAGGGAGTCGGATACGATCAGGCGGCCGTCCGGAGCTATGCAAACATGGGTGGGGTAATGAAAATCGCCGTCGGCTCCGCCGTTTCCGCCGAAGGAGCCCTTGGGTGTAAGCCCCTGAAGATCGAACCGAAACACCCGCGCTAGGAGCGTATCGACCACCAGCAGTTCGGAGGTGACCGGGTTGACGGCAATGCCGGTGGGACGTTTGAAAAGATCGCCCCCCAGATCCGACACCCACCGTTTTCCGCCGTCCGCAAACACCTTCACCACCCCAAGTTTCGAATCGGTCACAAAAATCCGCCCGCTGCCGTTATCGACAGCGATTCCCACGGGCGATTCCAGGATGGCCGCATCCGACGGGAAAACGCGGTACCGGTTCCCCCGCTGATCGAACACGTGCACCCGGTGAAGGGAGGTATCCACCACGTAAATTCTTCCGTCTGCTTCCACGGCAATGCCGTAGGGCGACACCATGCCGGTCTCGGAGACGCCGCCGATATAGCGAGCCATTTTCTTGAAAAGACCGGGACGGATATTCAGGTCCCCGGGCCCTGAAACCGTGCGGATAAACTCAACCCGCTTTGTTTCGGGCGGCGCCGGCCAGAATAAATCGGACGTATCTGCCACCGGCTTCGTCGGCTGACGCACGCATGCGGCCGGTCCCAGCCACAGGAGGATCACCGCCAGAACAATCCGTTTGAAGATTTCCCGTCGATATCGATTCATAAATCCCCGTCCCTCACCACAACGCCCGGGTGACGGTGAAGTAAAGCCGCTGGCGCCACAGCCGGTTGTCCACGGCCCGGTCCTTCTGATCCGAGACCCGGTAGGCCAGGGAGGCCTTCCATACACCGTAGGTGACCAGGATTTTCGGCGAAATTTCCGAATATCCCATATCCTGCCGGTCTCCGGAAATATCGCTCCTTCGGCCGATCAGGCTGACATCGCACCACCAGATCGGCCGCCACTTTAAATCGGCGCCATAGGTGTAGAAGGTTTCCGATTCGTGGGTGTCGGTGAAATCCCGCTTGCCGTATTCGCCTGAAAAATTCAGGGACGTGGCGCGAAACACCCCGATGTCGATCAACTCGCGCACACTTTTCGTGATGGTGGAATCCCCGCTTTTACGGTCCATATTCCGGTATTCGAGACGCGTTTCCGACCCGCCTGCGACAAATCTCAGGTAGAGGCTGTTTTCCGCATCATCCATCCGGTTTGCCGGGGGATCTCCGGAAAGGATCCGCTGGTCCAGACTTCGATGGACTCCCGTAAGCGACATGAAGGAACCCAGGGAAAGATCGAACCGGTAATCCTGTCCGAAACGCGCATCGTCATAGGCGCTGTCCACCCGGTAGGCATAATGGACCACCACCTCCTGCCCGTCTTCAATGGCCCCCAGAAGGCTCCTGCTGATCCGGACCCCGGACCCGGCTTCGGAAACCTGGTAATCGATATTCTCGGTGTAGACCACACTGCCGTCCGTGCTCGTCACCACGATGGTATCCAGATCGATGAAATCGGCCGCAAGCAGTGCTTCTTCGCCATTGGACAGCACCAGCCGCGTTTCGGTGGGGACCTGTTTCCCGGCACCGGTTCGCTGCGTTTTTTGGTAATTACCGGAAGCCTTTATATCGATGCTTCCCCCGGGAAAAGACCGGCGATAGTCGAAGCCGAGTTTGGATCGGTACCGGTCTTCACTTCCGCCGGTAAAGTCGTTGGACGCCGCACCCGCACCGAGGGTCGTCGTGAGGGAGTCCCCCAGGCGATGGGTCAGGAGGCCGTCGAGGGCCTTCTCCTCGGTGGTGACGTCTCCCGCTTCCCGCCGGTTGAAATTCGCGGTATACTGCGTCAGCAGGTTTTGGGTGATCGACCAGTAAAAATTTTCTGTCACCATCCGGGTATCGATCCGGATATCGTCATACTCCTCCCGGCCCGAATAGAGCAGGGAGTCGAGCCGGACCCGTTCATCGCCCGAGAACAAAAAGGTATTGGTAAATTCGGCCGTGGTGGTTTTGGAGGAAACATCCATCGGATCCGACACGGTCTGGATTGTTTTCCGGGTGTCATCCCGGAGGATGTTCAGGGTCGAGATGCTTCTCTTCAGAAGATGGCGGATCGATGCCCGCACCATTTTCCGGTCCTCGTCCGAGTCATAAAAACCGGTCTGGTCGGTGTTTCGGTCCGTAAAGGAAAGCATGATCGGCAGCACCGCGCTCGTAAATCCCAGCCGGCTGCCCCATGACCGGGTTTCGATGTCCGTATCCTCCTGGTTGGAAAGATCTATCTTCCGGGTGCTGCGGTCGGAAAAAAGATCCAGGGAAAGTGGTTTCTGCTCGAAAAACGTTGCTTTGGCGTTATAAGCCAGCACCGATGTATCCCGATCATCGGTTTGCTCCGGTCCATCCGGCAGCAGCGATTTTCGAAACGTCTCCTGGCGCCATTCGGGCGTGACGGAAAGCCGATACCCCATCAGGTTCGGATAACCCGCCCACCCCTCGGTCTGAAGGGTCACATATTCGCGCATGTCATGGGTAACCGCCTTCGTTTCACTCTCCTGAAATGTCCGCTTTTCTTCTTCATATTCATAAAAAGTCCCCATCCCCAACTTCGGCCGCTCAATAGAAAACCCGCCTTCTCCATGGGCAGAACGCACCGGTGAGACCACGAGAATCGCGAGCACCCATATCATTGCAGGGACCATTTTTTTAAGTGTGCACAACATGAATTTCATAGCATCATTTTTCCGAGGGACAAGGGATAATTTCCGAGGGACGAGGGAAGACCGCTTCGCTAGGACGAGGGACGAAAAGGCAAAAGACGAGATGCGAACAACACGTGAAAATAAGCTTTTGTTGTTATTCGTCCATCGTCCTAGTGAAGCGGTCTTCCCTCGTCCTTCGGTCCCTGTTCCCTTCATTCTTTCCCCGGCGCCTCCTCCCCCACCCAATGCCCGAATCCGTATACATTGATCTTTTTTTCGCCGTAGGTATTGGCCACATAAATCAGGTATTCCACCTGGAAATCCGGATCCGCGAATTTCGAAAAGAAGTCCACATTTTGATAATCGACGGCAATGCCCGCAGGCAGATACATATTCCCCGGTTTGTTCCCGGCGCCCCCGAAGAAAAGAAGCAGCTCGTCCTGGTCATTGAATATCTGAACGTTTTCAAATGCGGCGTCCACCGCGTAAAGACGTCCTTCCCGGTCCAGGGCCACTCCTTTGGGGCGGGCAAATCCGCCCATCTGATCCCCGTGATATCCGATATCATCGATGGGGGTCCCGTCGGGAGCAAGCCTCCTCACCCTGAAATTGAAAGCATCGGTGACAAAAATATTGCCCGATGGCCCCACCGTCACGTGGGAAGGTTTGAAAAATTCTCCCTCCTCGCCGACTGTCTTCACGAGATCGCCGGTGGTTTTATCCAGGATCAAAAGCGCGTTCTGCTTGATGTCGACGACATAGACCCGGTTCCCTGAAACGGCGACATCCACCGGTCTTTTAAACATATCGCCGCTGCCGTAGGTTCTTGAAAACGCGTTGTTCCCATCAAACACCACCACCTGCAGCCGCTGCATATCGGCCACATATTTGAAGCCATCCTCCGAAACCCATATTCCGGAAGGATTGACGAGCCGCCCGGCCCCTTCGTCTTTCAGGAACGAAAACTCTTTCTTCCCAAGATCCACGATGACGATTTTCCGGTACGCCCGGTCCAGAATGTAGATCTTCCCCTTCGAGGCGGCAATGTCGTAAGGCTTTCCCAACGTTTTATACTGCACATCCCCCACCAGAAACCGCCGCAGCGCACTCTGCCGTTTCCCCAGATCCTGCTCCCCGGAGATCGAGCACAAAAACTGGATACGCGGCTGCTCGGGCGGCGACGGGTAAAAAACGGCGTTCTCTTTCACCCCCGCCCCCTCCGGCACGGAAGCACACCCCGCCCAGAAGAACATCATAACCAGAATCAAAATCTTCCTTTTCATTTCACAAATCCTACTCCATCAAATCGGCGGCACGCCTCAACTTTAGGCACTTTAGCGCACTTTAGGCACTCTAGGCACTTCCGTCTCTACTTATCATGACACGTCAAACAAAGCCCCGACCCGGCGGTATCCTTCAACAGCAGTTTCGTCCCCTCAACCGCCCGGGTGTTGTGCACATCGTGGCAGGAGGAGCATTCCATTTTGCCGTTAAACAGCATGTCGTCGCTGATGGTTCCCGTGCTGCCCGCAACTCCCGAGAGCTTGGTGGCCGGATCGTAGAGATCCCCGTCGGCCGCGGCCAGAGACGAATCGTAAACGAACGACACCGGATGGTTGCTCCCCATGCCCGTATCGAAGTCGGGTGCCTTGTGAAAACCGCCTGTGTCTTCGGTAATGTCCCCAAACGTTTCGGGTGCCACCGTCCCGTCGTGACACGACAGGCAGATCTTGGAGGAATTTTTGGGGCGGATTCCCCCGCCTTCCTCCAGTTCCGGTGATTGGACGGTGGCATACATTTCGTAGGTATCCGTCTTCAACCCATGGTCCCAAAGCGGCAGCGGCATCTTCTTTGTCTGGTGCGGCGTATGACAGGGCGTACAGATCTGCCCGGACTCGCTCCACTCATACCCGCGAAAATCGTGGGGAGAGCCCACAATGGTCCCGGCCGACAAAGCGGCTGGCAGCCCCAGAATCAATGTCGCGGCTACGGCTAAAGTCTTCTGTTTTATGATCGATCGACAATTCATTTTCTTCCCTTGCTTCCTTTATGGGAAGCACGCCTACATTTGATGACAGTTAATGCACATGTTTTCCGGCAGGCGCAACCGGTTTTTGCTGTCCGCCCCCGTTGAACCCGGATTGTCCTCCGGGATCACTCCCTTGGCATGGGGGTTATGGCAGGTGATGCAGGTCATTTTCCCGTCCTTGTCCAGAGGGAGCCGTGCGTGAAACTTCTCTTCCATTGCCTTGATCCGCTTCAGGCCTTTCTCGGACGGCACGACGCCGATATGGTTGTGATCCCCGGGGTGGTTTCCTGATATATGATGGCACCGACGGCATATTTGTTCTTCATCCCCCACGAAGGTAACATCCTTGTAAGTATCCTTCTTCTCGTCCGGCTTTTTCTCATGACAGATCAGGCAGGTGCCCGCCAGGATTTCTCCTTTTTCATTCAGCTGCTTGTGGGGATCAACGGGCTGATAATGCTCCCTGTCATGGCATTTGAAACAAAAATCCGTCCGGGTCTGGTAGGGTTCGCCGCGAAGGGAGTTTTTCCGGAAAAGCTGCAGCCGGCACTGAAGATAGATATCATGGCAGGTTCGGCAGGTGACCTTTTCGTTTTCGAGCGGCAGATCCGCCGGCATTCGTTTCTTTATTTCGGCCGAGGGACGGACATTCGACGGATGGGGGCAATCGTCGGGCGGAAAATTATGACAACGGCACAACTGCCCGTAGTCACCCCCGAACTTGAGATAGGTCTCGCCTCCTTCCACCGGCACCTTTTCATGACACTCGTTGCAGTATTTTCCCGTGTAGTGAATATTGGTGGAATAAATGACCCCCTCGTTTTCAAAGGTCAGCGACTCCGGCCCTGCCTCCCCGCGCCCGGAACTTTTGGCCGATGCATGGGCCGCGTCCTTCCCCCCTTCGTCCCCCGTGGCGGCGGCCGCATTTTTAGAAACCGGCGGCAGCACCAGCAGAATCGTCAGAAGGAGCATTCGGATGAAAATAGATATCGTCGGACGCTTTGCCATCATTGGGGGGCAGTCTCCGGCTCGTTCGCCTTTTCTTTCGTACGCATATCGGCTTTGTGAAAAAACGTATACAGATAAAGTCCATCAACCCCGTGGCATTGCCGGCATACCGAACCCGGAACGTTGGCCCGGAGAAAACTCGTTCCGGCATCGCCCCGAACCCCGATATAGGAAGCCGTCTCCGAAGCATCCGGTTGCCACTGGTGTGCATTGTGGCAGACGGGGCAGGAAATGCCCCCCGCACTCGCAAGGTCGGTGGTCGCCTTGTCGAAGACCGGGAAGGTGGGAGGTACCGCATCCCCGATTTTCCATCCGCTGACAAACAAGGCGTCGGGATGGGTCGCGATCTCGGGCACCCTGTCTGAGGCCGAGCCGTTTTCGGAATGGCAGGACCTGCACAGCCGGTTCATCGCCTCTTGGTCATCCGAATCGCTTTCCAGCTTCTGGGCCCACAAACCGATGGTTTCCGTGCTGTTATGCGCCAGGTGGCAGGCGCTGCACACCCCGGATTCATAGGCGGTTCTACCGGCACTGTTTTTCGCATCCGGAGCGGTTATCACCAGGTTATGGCCCGTCCGGCGAACACCGGCTTTGTCGCTGTGGCAGCTGACACACAGGTCGGAATCGGGGGACACGTCGATGCGCAGAAACCGCATGAGCGGGCCTTTTTCACCGGATACCGTTTCACCGCTCGCCGTCGTAACGGGAGACCGGTGATGAGGATCATGGCAGGTGTAGCAGGTCATGATGCCGCCGGTCTTCAGTTTACCGGATTCGTCAAAAAGCGGCAGTGTTTTGGAACGGATACCGCCGGTGAGGGAAGTGTTGACAGGGTGGGATTTTTCCGGGACCACGACGTCGGAGGCCATCCCCCCCTCTTCATGGCAGGTGATGCACATATCCAGGACTTCGGTGCCGTTATCGGTGACGACCTTCCGGCTCCATCTGACAAATCCTTCCGATTCGGCGCTGTGAATCGGGTGACAATTCCGGCACAGGTCGGATTCAGGGACTTTTTCTTCCAGGATCTTGTTACCGTCCGGAAAAACGACGCTGAAATCATGCCGGGAGTTTTGGATGTCGAATTTATCCGCATGGCAGGTGCGGCAAAGTTCGGGCGACGACTTCCGCATGATGGAATAGGAGACGCCCGGAGTCGGCGACTGAGAAAATTCCGGCGTCCCCTTCTCCACCGGAGTTCCGCCGTGGGTGTCATGGCAGGTGGCGCAGGTGATAATGCCCTCTTTGGACGTACTGCCCGATTCCGTGTACAGGGGCAGGTCCAGGGTTTCACCGGCCAGAACGGTCTTCCGGTATTCGGAGGCATCGGCGGCGTCGGCCCTCTTGGACAGGGGGACTTCCGTGGGATGGGAATACCCCGTGAGCTTCTTGTTTTGGGCCACCATCCCCATGGCATGGCAGCTCAGACACATGGCCGTGGTGCGGTCCGTGTTTGCGTTCACCATGTAAGGTTTCCGAGCTGGCTTGTGGGGCAGGTGACAGGCGGAGCACATACCGGCGTCCCCTACGGTTTCGCCCTGCAGATTCTTTTCATCTTTGGCGGATATTGCAAGGTTATGCTTTGTTTTTTCGACCCGTTTCTTATCGGGGTGACATTCCAGGCACAGGTCCGATTTATAGTTATTGATGAAGAGCAGATTGGGTTGGCCCGGCTTGTTGTTGTGAATTTTATGGCAGGTCTGGCAGGTAAAAATCCCGTTATACCCCAGCTTGGCTCCATCCTTCAGAAGCTGCTGGCTGATAACGGCGGTCCGGGGTTTCATATTGATGGCATGATTGGAATTTCGGCGGCCGGAAGCGTCCACCATATTCTTGTCCGTGTGGCAGGTGAGACACAGGCCGCTGTCCCCGGCGCCCTTCACCAGGAGTCCTTCGCACTTGGATCCGTGGGCGGTATGGCAGGTCTGGCAAATTATCTGATTCTTTTGACTTCCTTCGCGCGCCCCAAGCGCCTTCAGGACATCCGGGATCTTCTTGTCGCCGGCGGCAAGCGAATGATTGCCGGCCTTCGGTCCCCCGCCCTTGTCGTCGTGGCAGGCCAGGCACATGGCGGAATCCTTGTTGGACATTCGCAGGAATATGGTGCCCTTGGCATCGGGCCCACTGGGAACCCCGTGGGCGGTATGGCAGGTGGCGCACTGGACCTTGCCGTTCTCATCCAGGGGGAATATATCCGGAATCTTCATGCCGGCCGGCGGTGCGACGTTCGTTTTATGTCCGCTCCCATGAAGGATCCGGGCGCGGGAGTCCGCAACGCTGCCGTCATGGCAGGAAATGCACATGTCCTCGGTCGCCACCACTTTTTCGGACTGGTAGGGAACCAGATCCGTCCCCTTTCCCTCGACAAAAAAGGTGTCGATCCAGCGGTAATGGCAGATGGCGCATGCCTTGGCCGAATTCGGATTCTTCGGGTTCTCCATGTCCTGGGCCCGAATGCTCCCGGAGAAAAACAGAAGCATCAGGAAAAAAAGAAGATATCCGATGTGCCGATTGCGTATCATTTTTCTTTCGTCTCGATACCGTAAACGCTGATTTTGTCCGCCAGCATTTCCACCACGTAAATCCGGTTTCGATGGTCGATGCACAGGCCGACGGGGGTCCTGAACCTATGGAGCGCTTTCTTTCCCGAATCCCCCAGCACGCCTTTGAATGCGCCCCAGGAGTCGAATACCTGGATAACCCCCATGTAGCTGTCGCTCACAAAAACTCTGCCCTCTGCGTCTATTGCGACCCCTTTCGGCCTGAAGAACTCGCCCTTTTCCACCCCCCATCCGCCGATCTGGGTAATATATTGGCCATCGGGACTGATCACCTGGACCCGCGTGTTGATGACGTCTACTATATAGAGATTGCCCCCCGGATCGAGGGTCATTAAAAAGGGATACCGGAACATCAGCTCCTGCTCCCCTGGCTCTCCCACCGACTTGATCGGCTTCAAGGTTGAAAGCGTGTAGAAAAAAATCCGGTGGTTGTCGTTATCCACCACGTACAGCCGGTCCCGCTTCGTATCCACCGCCACGTCCGTGGGATCCGCGGGCTTGCCGTTTTTCGCCGGGAGATCGATCTTCGCCAGGAAGGCGGCCTTGGGGTCAAATATCTGGACGCGGTGATTTCCCGAGTCCGCAATGTAGATTTTCCCCGAATCGTCCACATCGATGCCCAGCGGTTGATTAAACCGGCCGTCTCCAACTCCGGCTTCCCCGAAAGATGAAAGCTCTTTTCCCTTGGCGTCGAAGACTTTAATGCGGTTGTTCACTCCGTCCACCACATAAACTTTCCCGTCCTTCGAAACCGCCACATCGCTGGGCTCATCAAGCCCGCCCTTAATATCAAAAAGAAAATGTATCCCGACGATCTCCACACCAAAGCTAAAACGCGCCGGTATCAGCGCCAAAATCAGCAAGGTGAATACCAGAACATGCCATCCGGCAAACCGCTTTCGTTTGTAGATATTTCCACCGATCATTTCGTGATTCACTTCACTCGCACCCCTTTTTTATCCGCAGATTCCGCAGATTCCCGCAGATTAAAAACCCAAATAAAAAGTCAATGGCTATATGTTTTTGCTCTTCTGCTCTTCGGCTCTTCGGCTCCTCCGCTCTTCCTACCTCCCGCTCTTCCCGCCGTTTCTGCCCTCTTTCCCATAGCCTATAGCCCATCGCCCATCGCCTCTACTTTTCCAACATCTCCGGCAAATAAAACACCTTATACTTCGTCACCAGTCCTTTGATATTGATGTTGACAAGATCCGCGGCCCGCTTTTCCGAAAAGCCGAGTTTGCGGTAATCCAGGATCGAGTCCTTCGAGTGGCATTCATTGCAGGTCACACTGATTCCGGTTTTGTGGATATCCCGGTGGAAATAGCGCAATTGTGCTTCTTTTTCCGCCGGAGTCAATTTTGCTTCTTCGGCAAGATAGTCGGTTGCCTTCTGCGTATCCCAGGTATTGAGCATCGGTTTTTTTTCGCCGTTTTCCACGGAAAACACCGCGATCCGCGATATGAAGTGGGTCGATCCGGAGGCATCGTCCAATTTCGGATTGAACCGGGCGCCGAAGGGCTTTCCCGCGAAATCCGCCGTCTCCGAACTGGTCCAGTCATATTCGAGGGACGGATATTTCCCCCTGTCGATGTGGCACACCTCACAGGTCATGAAGCTCACATGCATATTGATGAACGACCTGGCCAGTTCACTGCTGTGGTGGGGATACAGGAGGTGGCACACGCGGCAGGAGGAACCGTCCTCCAGGCGGGTGATATACGACTGTTCCTGGGAATGCATTGTTTTCAAATCGAATGCGGCGACCTTCTTCCGGTCCTCTTCGCTCTGGTGGCATTCACCGGTGCAGGTGACGGCGGTTTCCCCCACATGCGGCACCTTGTGGATGGTGGTGTGGCATTGAGTGCACTGCAATTTCCCGTGGGGGGATTTCATATAGCGCTCTTCGTCAATATGAAATACCTTGATCTCCTTCGACGTGACGGACCTGGCCAGTCCGGGGTATTGATGGCAAGTCAGGCAACCGTCCTTATCCATGGCAAAACTCCGGCCAGCCCCCCCGAAAAGAAGAAGCAACGCGGCTGATACTATCCAGATGGCACGATACAACTTGCCCCCTTCCTTGAAAACACACACGGAAAAACGTGTGCCATACGAAAAAGCAGTCCTACTTTGTGCCTCTGTACCTTTGTGCCTCTGTGCCTTTATGCCTTTACACCTTTGTACCCCTGCCCTATGCAAACCAGGTTGCCTCATATGTCCTCTACTCCCCGCCGAAATCAATCACCGACGGCAGATAAAAGGTTTTGTACTTATCGACCATCCCGACAAATTCGCTTGACACCAGGTCATCGACCCGCCGCTGCGGAAAACCCAGTTTCAGGAAATCAAGATAACCGTTTTTCGTGTGGCACTCCGCGCAGGACACCGCTTTTTCCGAAATGCCCTGATGCAGTTTTTTCCGGGCCGCCTCCAGTTCTTCCGGAGTCAACCCGGATTTTATGGTCAAAAACTGCCGGACTGCTGCTTCCGTAATCGGTTTGGGTACCTGCCGGCCCCTTCCTTCGGTATCCATTACGGGGAATATCTTCGCCGGGTATTTGCCGTATTCCCCTTCCACCTTGTTCTTGAATTCTCCCGTGTCCCGGTCCACCCATAGGAATTCAGAGATCTGGTTCTTTTCCGACCCCCCGGCCAGACCGCTGTCCCCTTTCCGGACATGGCAGACCGTACAGTCCATAAATCCGTCATGCAGGTTCAGCAGGGCACGCAATTTCTGATCCTTGCCGTGGGCATAGACCCCGTGGCACACCGTGCAAATCGGGGCCTGGGGGTCCTCTTCTTTGATATAATCGTCCACCATGTGAAAATGCGTCCGGGGCACCTCCTCTTTTTTCATCACCCCGGTGACCACGGTCTCGTTGGGTTTCTGGTATTTCAAAAGCGAAATAGAGGCATTCAAATCAAATCCCGGAAAATAGACGACACATACCAGCCACACGCCGAAGATAAAAAACGGGAGCACATAGAGGAACTTGACCCACGAGAAGAGTATCTTTTTGAATATGCTCAAGGTCCCTGTCAAAAGGGAACCTGTCCTTTTATCACGCATCCCGTTTCAGCCCTTCCCGGATATAGATCCTCTGCAGTTTCGGATCTCCCATGATTTTCTGGTAATGCAGCGGATATTCCTCTTTCATTTCCGCTTCGTCGATGACGCCGGTGAGCCACATGTTGTCGATGGGGAATTTATGCGGCCGCAAATGTATTTCATACAGGTGCCAGACGAGAATGGCGAGACACGCAAGGACGGCTTCCATACCGTGAACCAAAGCGGCGATATCCACAATAAACTTCTCCCATAGGAATTCGGACCACAGGATCAGGCCGCTCACCGACATCAGGGTCGTTCCGACAATGAGCGCCGCATATTCCGCCTTATGCTTGTAAGAGAATCGGTCGAAAGCAGGCGGATGGTCCCTGAGGCCGACTAAGTACTTCATGTTGCCTGTGAAATCTTTGAAATCCTGCATTCTCGGCATCATATCCCAGAGCCATCTTCGTCCACCCGGTTTGAAGATGAGATAATAGACATGGTAGAGGGAGGTGAGGATCATGACAGTTCCGAAAATGCGGTGCAGGATGCTGCGGACAAGAAACGCGGTCTCCTTCGCGTTTCCGAGAAACTGAAACGTCTTCTCGGGGAGCCAGGCCATCAAACCCGTGACGGCCAGCATAACAAAACAGATCACAAAGATAAGGTGCTGCACCTTCTCGTTGGTATTGAGCCGGACAAAATACCTGGCATTCCCATTCAGCGGCTCATGCCACTCATGGGAATTTCCCATATCTGTCTTTTCATTTTCAGTCATTTCATTTAACTCTCGCCGGGTTTTATAATCTGCGAAAATCTGCGGAATCTGCGGACCCTTTCAGTCGTTTTTCTCCGAATGCCCCGTATCCGCATCCTCCGATTTATGTTTCAAATATTCCAGATCTTCCATTTTTATTCTTTTCCTCGCGCACCGGAAATCCAGCAGCTGATGCAGCGACATGAACCCGATCACAAGCCCGATGAGAATCTTGTAGGCCAGCTTGATCAGGGACAGAATTCTGAAGTGCAACAGCTCTTGAGGTGACACCTCTTTGGCGGCCCGGGCCATGAGCAAAGGCTCTTCCTTCTGTGCCTTTGCCTTGACCTCCTCCTCGGCCGCCATGAGCTGGACCTTGGTACCGTAAGCATGCACCCTTCCGTCGGCGAATCTTGCCGATGCGCCGGGATGGCAAGTCTGGATGCCGCCCTGGTTGCTGCAGGTCTTGACCCGGTTGGCTTTGTTGATCGGTGAAATCGGATTGGACCGTGGCTCGATCTCGTGGGTGGAATACCCCACCGGCACATGGCAGGAGATGCAATCGGGGGCGTTTTGGACACCGTATTTTACAAGGGTCCAGTGGAAGGTATCCTTGAAGGTGGAAACCGGTTCGAGGCCGTGGCGCGCCATCTTTTTTTCGTCTTCATGGCAGCTGGTGCACAGCCGAATGATCTCGCTCTGGCTTCTGCGGCGTCTCATGCGATGGGTGAAATGGGCGTAAACCTTCTTCGTCCATTCCTTATTGGTATGACACCCCTGGCACCGTGCGAGGGTCTCCCGGGAGAGCGCCTCACTGTTGCCCCAATAGCCGGCATAGGGATTGTATTGCCGGTTTGCGTGGCAGTAAGTGCAGGTGGGGAGATCTTCGACAAATACCTTCGACTCATGGGCGTTTTTCCCGTGGACGCTGCCTTCATACAGATCCACCATGCGCTTGTGGGAAAATTCACGATTCGAGGACGGGTCCTTGATATGGCATTGGGTGGCGCAATCCACCTTTTTCACGTCCCCATGGGGGATCTTGTCCACATCCGTATGGCAGCTTTTGCATCGAAGCTGCCCGTGCACGGACGCTGAAAACAATTGGTCGTTGACATAATAGACCCGTTTGTTCCCGTTTTCATCGTATCGGCCCATGGCGGGGTAGCGGTGGCAGATCAGGCAGTTTTCTTCATCCGTGGCACTGGAGGACTGCGCCGACTGCGCCAAACCGCTGCCGGCGAATAAAAGAATGAGGAGCATTCCGGGGAGAACGTACCGGCAACACATGGTGAAGCATCCGCCCACCGATTTGCAGAGGCGCGTTCCAATGTCCATTCCGGTGTCATGGCCGCTATTTTCCATCCGACCCCGTCAAACCGAATTGATTGAACAGATCCGGAAGATAGAATACATCATAGTTGGTGAACATACCCTGGATGCTCAACGTCTGGAGGTCTGAAATTCTTTTTTCAGAAAACCCAAGCGCCTTCAGATCGAGGACGCTTTTCGACGAATGGCAGGTCTGACATTCCGGCCCCTTGGCGAGAATTCCCGTGTGAAACGACTCTGTCGCAGCTTTCCGCTGCTCCGGGGAAAGGGTGTCCTGTTTCGCCATATAATCCCGGGCCTCCTGCTGCCGATCCATCTGAAGGGCCGCCGCCAGGGTATCCCCCTCTTTGAGGAACGGAACAATCTTTGAGACACGGTCACTGCCATACAGAAGTTCCCCGGTCTCCGGGTCATAGGCGGTGCCGAAAAAAGGCCCGACGGGGTTCTTCTCCACCGTCGAGTACCATCGATAAACGACGAGCCCTGCCTTGGAGGTGTCCAGATGGCATGTTTCACAGGCAAGATAATTCGAATGCATGTTCAGCATGGACCGGGTCTTTTTGTTCTTGCTGTGCGGTAGGTCCAGGTGGCAGATGTTGCACGTGGTTTGAAACACACCGCGGGTTTTTGCAAAGTTAGCCACCCGATGAAAATGCTCATGCAGCCGGGCGTATTCCTCCTGATCCATCTTCAGTTCAGCGGGGGTCTCTTTTTTCTGGAATTTCTCCACGAGCGGAATCAGCAGCCCGGGCCCGTGGTTTGAAAAGGCTAAATGGTTGATCACACCGGCCAGCACAAACAGCAGGATCATCAGCACGAAAATCCATATGAAGTATACCGACTTCGGATGCTCCAGTCTTTTAGGGTCTGGTTTCATTATGAAGTATACCGATTTCGTATGCTCCAGTTTTTCAGGATCTTGTTTCATCCGGGTCCCCGTCCTTTTCCCCATATCCCAATTCGTTCAGAAGCGATCGCATATACTCCCTTTCTTCAGGTATCTCGGAAAGATTCCGGATATATTCCAGGAAATGTTCCTCCAACTGATGCTCCCGGGTGATTTTCCCCGTAAAGACCGTCCACTGGGCGGGGAAGCGCCCCGGTACCAGGTGGACGTTGGACAGATGCCAGAAGGCGATGATGATCAGGGCCATAATGGCTTCATCGGCGTGCATAATCCTGGCCAGGTCCTGGACAAACGCCGGGTCGAAGGGCCATATCAGGGCGACATACTCCGGGAACAGAAGCGCCATTCCCGCGAAGATCAGAACGCAGCTTCCCCATATAATGGCCAGGTAATGGAGTTTCTGTTTGTACATGAATTTCTCCATTTTCGGCCGGTACGGTTCAAGGCCCAGAAAGTACTTTACATCATGGATCAAATCGAAGAGATCCTTGGGCAGCGGCACCTGGGTTCGCCTGATATCGAATTCTTTCCTTATTATCTTTCGTATGGTGGACCCGACGATGGTCAGGACATGATACACGGAGGCTCCGATCATGACAAAAGCGGCGATTCGATGAATCAACTGGGCCGTATCGATCCCCCCGAAAACGGAAATCACGTAGGGGGCCCAGAAAAGATCGCTGTAGTGAAGAGAGATGCCCGTTGCGGCCAGGGCCAGAAAAGTGGTAAAAATCAGGATGTGCTGGAACACAATATGGGCCGAATATCGGGGAAGATCCCCCAGTGGATCGGATTTGACGTATTTGTAGATATCCCGCGGAATATTTCCGACTCCCTTAACGTAAGTAAAATAATCGTCCGACTTCGATTCAGTCGTCGTTCGAATGGAATTGATGACATTTTCGATGAAGGAGGTCATTTTTTTCTCCAACTGCTCCCGCCCTTTATCTTCATACGCATGCCATCCTTCTTCCGGCGGCGGGTCTCCATGAACAGGAGTCCCATGAGACCGAATACGGTACCGTAAAGGATGGCCCTGAGGATCAAGTTACTTATGACAAAAAGCACCGGGTTGTGGGGCGATTTAAGACTCGGATGCACGGCGATCTCTACAAAATACTTGTTGATCTTTTTATGACAGTTCTTGCAGGTGGCCTGAATATTTGCTTTGTTGATGGAAGCCTTCGGGTTGTCTTTGTCGTAAATATCGTGGATCAGGCTCGATGCATGGCAGCTGACACAGTCGGCGGCCTTCTCCGAACCCAGGGCCACCATTTTGCCGTGGATGGATTCCTTGTACGTCTCCACCGCGTCCTGGACGGCGGGGGATGCGCCCAGTTTCTTCATCAGTTCGGTGTTGCTGTGGCAGTTATCGGCGCACAGCGACACCACCTCCTTTGAGGATCGGGATGTCTTATGACGGAGCCGATGGGTGATGTGGCGATAGGCCGCCACCACGCCGCTCTTGGGATGGCAATTCAGGCAACGGTCCAGGGTTTTGCCGTAGGAGACCGTTTCTTCGTCCAATCTCAGATATACCGGGTTCAAATGGCAATACTTGCAATCGGGCTTGGAGGCTTTCATCAGGGCCGAATCGTCGGGCTTTTGTCCGTGCACGCTGGAGTCAAAGACACTGATGATTTTCTGATGGGAGAACTCTTCCTCCGAAAACGGCGGTTTCACATGGCATTTATTGGCGCAGTTGACCTTTTCCGTGACCGGATCATGGGGAATCTTTTTGATATAGGTGTGACAGCTCCTGCATTCCACGCTGCCGTGCAGACTGTTCAGGAAGGTATGCTCGTCGATATGGTAGTCTTTAACGGTGCCGTCTTCTCCGATCCTCGCAAGAGACGGATACTTATGGCACATGAGGCAATTTTCCCGGTCGGCGGCCCTCGCTGATGAAAACCCGGATACTCCGCAGATCAGCAAAACCATCCACAATGCAGGAATAATCAGATGCCGTTCCTTCAATATTTAGGACCCCCCATCGTCGATTTCTTCTAAATAAAAGGGAAGAGCTGTTGACTTTGCAGAATTCACTGCCGCTGTAACAAAATAATTGCCGCGTGGGCCATCGGGTGAAATGTGAGGCTCCGTAAATCAATTCAGAATCCGCCGTGTTTGTTTTAATTTATCATATCTGATGCCGGCGTAACACTTACTTTTCTTCCCTTCACCCATTCTCCGCCCCCCCGCACGGGGGCACACACGGCTGTAAAATCTGTACATTATCTTTATATTCAAAAAGTTATGCCACAAAAAGTTCGTCAAGTTATACCACAAACCGTTTGGTCGAAAAAAAACCGCTTTTAAAAAAGCGGGGTTAAAAACCTTCAAAGAGCGGGCCTTTCGGCCCGCTCTTCGGTCAAACGGTCAATGTGGGTCAGCTTTCAGAGGCTGGCACATACGGGCCGCCATTCTGAATCATATGGTCAATAACGTCCGGCCCCCCGATATACGGATACTCTTCCTGGATTTGGACGCCGCCGTCGCCCACATGACACCCGGCACAGGGCATCATGAAGGGCAGGGTCTTGTAGGTGGTGTCACCCGAGGTATGGCAGGTAACGCATCTGGCGATATCCTGCGGATAGGTCACGTCCGACCAGTCGCGGCTCCCGCCCTGGATAGTGTAAATATCGCCGTCGGAATTACCGCTGTGGACGGCGTGCACCCGGTTTGCGATCGGGATCGCATAATTGCCGGACTGATCATGACAGGCAAGACAGTAATCCGTGTCAAACGGCACGTTGTGAGCATGAGTGCCCGTCTGGTGCATATGCGTGGCGCCATGGCAATTGACGCAGCTGTCGCCGGCGACCTTATCTTCCACTGTCGCGGTTCCCACCTGGAAGGTGATGAGGTTGCCGGAAGTGGTGACCCAGTCGTCGGCGGCGACAGCACCGTAATCAGCCGCCTCAACACGGATCATGTAGGTGCCGGGCTTCATATCGGTCGGAATTGCCAGCAACTGATACTTGAAGCCGGAGGAATCCGTTTTGACCTGCGCATCCGAACCGACGAAAAGGGCATGGCTCTGTGTCGCAGTATCGGTTTCTGCATCAAAAGCAGGATCCGTGGTGGAACCGAGGGTCAGCACCGGGACCGCCTTGGCGCGCGGGCCGTAGACATAGAGATTGGCTTCGGAAAGAATCCCGTCTCTGCTGCCCGTTTCTCCCTGGGCGGCGGTGTAGTCCACATTAGCGCCACCATCGGCGGGTGTCATGGTTACCGTCACCATGGGCGTTTCGCCCGCGACAAAATAGCTGCCGTTGGCCGGATTGCTGATAGCGATCGACACATTGAATTCCGACTTAATCGCACCGGTGGGCGTGGTATCGTGGGCCTGGGTCACGCTCTTGCTGAAGGAGGTGCCGTTCAGGTGGCAGGCGTTACATTGGGTGTTGTCCGTCTGGACGCCGCCATCGTGATTGGCACCGGTGGCAAAGTTGATGTCGGTATGGCAACTGCCGCAGATTTCCATGGTCGGGTGTTCTTTCCAGTTGTCGATCTCATTTCCGGTCCCGAGATTCAATCCACTGTCGGTATGGCAGACCACGCAGTCCTTGATATCCTGAGGATATGTGACGCCGCCGAATCCCAGTTTGTAAACTTCTTCTTCGAACGCCGGGTTGTCGATGGCGGCATGAATCTGGTGGATCAAAACCGGCAGATATGCATCGTCTGCCTGCATCTCGGTTCCGTAATGCCCCAGCGGGCTGTGGCAGATAACACAACCCCGGGTATCGAGGTAAGTGCTCGCGTGGGCCGCTTCGTCAAACTGTGGGCCATGACATTTCTTGCAGGCATCGGCGGTTACGAACAGGCGCTGGGAGTCCATCGCGACGGCGGTGTTCCCGTCGGTCGGAACTGTGAAATCAAGGAAGCCGACGGAGTTGTTGGTGACACCGGCCTCGCCGCTGACAGTGATCATAAGCCGCTGGGTATCCCCCACATTGTAGTCGGGCGCTTCGGCCATCGCCTCCGTGGAACCGAACCCGGTCAAGAAGGTATAGGTGTAGTTGCCGTTGGTGGCATCGGCGTCGTCAAATGTTCCGTACAAATACGGATTTCCGCTTCGATCCGTTCCGTTGCGCTCATAGGCCCACCGCTCGAAATAGGGAGAATCCCAGGTTCCCCAGCTCGTAGTTGCTCTCTTCGCCGGGACTAAATCGGCAAGGTAAAAACGGAGGTTGTCCATTGTCAGATCCGTCACTGCCCCGCTATCTGTTGCCACATGAAAGGATACCTCCGCCACACCGCCGGTGTTGGTCAAGGTAATATTGGACACGGTGACATCCGCTGCGGTCGGATCCGGATGTGCCACGGCGATATCGGCAATCTTGCCCGCCGAATGGCAGACCGCACAGGACTCATTGGTGGTCGTAACCGGCCCTGGCTCACCCTGGGCGCCGGTGGCGCCGGTGGCGCCCGTATCTCCCTTTGCACCGTCCTTCCCGGAGCAGCCAATCAGGAGAAAAACTCCCAGCATCATGACGAGGCAAAACAGCAACAATCTGTTTTTAGGTGGATTTCTTAGTGACATGGGCTCATCCTTTCCGATCCGAATCCAGAATTTGATAAATTCGCCAACCTTCTTGACACTTCTTCTATCTATACTAATTTAGTATGACAAATATGGGGCCCCGAAACTTTTGTCAAGAATTATTCTTTACATAAGTTAACAATATTAAACAGACTGAACATATTTTTTAACTGCCACAAAAACTCGTAGCGTGCAAATTTTCTAAACGATAATATTCAGATACTAAAAAGGACCGGATACAGCAGCAGTGACCGCAACCAATAGAGATCAGCTTGAAAAGATGGACATCGTATTCGTGCTTGAAAAGGAATGGGTCAACAGTTTTTCTATAACATTATCGAAATAAAACCAGACAAGCAAGCACCCACTCGCAAAATATGCTATATTATTCTTTTAAAACAGTTGGTTATACCCAAATCATCAACAGCGTCTAATCGCACCCCATTATTTTTGGCAAAAGCGCATCGGAGCCCCTTAAAATTTTCAACTTATTGTAATCGTTGCGAATCAGGCTGGAATCCAAATGTTTTAAGAAACGGCACCGGGTCCACCAAGTGCCTGGAAAACCATTTCTTCTCCGCCGGAAGACCAAGGGCAAGGGCCAGGATTTCCGAAAAATGGAGGACCGGGAGCGCCGCCGGCAGCGTATGCCGCATTTCCAGATTCATATGACACATGGCGCAGGCGGTCACGACGCAGTCCGCACCCGAATCATATGCACCCTGCATGATCTCGTTTACAACGGCGGATGTGATCTCCGGCTTCACTGCTGAAAGGAATGTGCCGCAACACCGGGAACCATATGCCCATCCAATTGGCGTGGCGCCCAATGAAGAAAGCAGCATCTCCATTTGACCGTGGTACTTTCTCCCGCTGTCCATCCCGGGCGGGGTGTTCAGCATGCAGCCATAGTAGGAGACAAATCTGATATTCCGGAGACCATCAGCGCCACACGCCTTGAGCGTCTGCCTGGCATCGGGCTGATCCAGCAGGTCGAAGACGGAGAGAATCTGAAGTTTTTCATCAAACGCTTTTCCCCACATTTTCTTATAATTTGCGCGCTGCCTTTCATCCCGCTCCAGCTTGAGTTTCGCCTGGCGAAGCCTCAGAAGGCATTTGGGACAGGCAATGAAAAGAGGTCGTCCCGGGGGTGCCAGGGAGAGATTCCGGGAGGAAAGGTTAAACGCCGCTTCGGGTTCGAGACCGTAAATGGATGAACTCCCGCAACAGTTCCAATCATCCAGGGGGATCAGGTGAAATCCGATGCGTTTGCAAAATGATATGAGGGAGAGATTATTTTCCCGGGCAGTGCTGGCGAGCGAACATCCAGGGAAATAGGAAATATCCGTCATTGCTTTGCTCATCCGGTCTCCTTTAAAATGAGTGACTGCCTTCAGAATCCAGCTTAAAACAGATTTCTGATCGAAAGAGGGTCCCTGACTTTGGAAGGCCACAACTCCAGCTTTCGTTTTGCGAACATTCGCACCCCTGTGCCTAAATCGCTGAACCAGTCCCGCGTGATCATTTTATATCGCATCATGATTTCGAGTTTATGGGTCCGCCCGTAACGTTCCACGGACCGGATGACTTCTTTATGGAAATTATGAATGTCAGGCTCGGGGATATCCACTTTTTCCGCCACGGCAATCTGCCGCACCGCGTCCATTACACCGGAGATGTCAATCCCCATGGGGCATTGCACCGCACAGGTATGACATCCGACGCAGATCCACATACTCGGGCTCTCGAGGACTTCTTTTTTAAGCCCCATCTGGATCATCCGGATAACCCCGTTGGGTTTCGGATCCATGTATCGCGTAAAAGGGCATCCGCCCGCGCAGGTAAGGCAGTGAAGGCACCGGAAGAAGTTATCTCCCGCTTTCTCTGTCACAGCCTTGGTAAACGCCGCACCCGAACCGTTCAATTCAATCACATTGTCGGAGGAAGTCTCACTGATTTTTTCCATAACGTCCTTGCTGCAAGCTG
>JBECKW010000231.1:0-2530 GCA_040235505.1 Desulfobacterales bacterium | reverse complement strand
CTAAGGATCGAGGGACGGGAGACCGAAGGACCGAAGGATGAGGGATCCCGCCAAAAAGCAGCGGGACTAGGACGAGGGACGAAAAGACAGGGGGAGAAACAAAAAACTCGAAAAACGGAAGGTAGGAAAAGCTGAAGATCCGAAATAAAAGGTTTGGGGAACGGAAAAGACAAAAGGGGACATTGAACGATAAACGAAATGACAGGGCATGGTGACGAACATGGTTTGTAATGGTCGCTTGCAGTTTCGTCCCTCGTCCTAGTCCCGCTGTTTTTGGCGGGATCCCTCGGATCATTCCCTAGGATTAAAACATCGCTTCGATTTCCTTGAGCTTCCCGTTCAATCGCTTCGCCGACACGGGACCATCGGTTTTAATCTCCTGGGCGAACACGGAAATTTTATATTCCTCCAGCATCCAGAAAAACATTTCGACGGCCTTTCGTTTTTCGTCCGAAGTTTCCGGGGTGAGGGACTCGAGGAGTTTTTGGAGAGCGGCGGTGAAGGGTCCGATCTGCCCAAGCCATTTCCGGTCCCGGGCAAAATCGACAACGCCTTTCCGGGCCCGGATGCCCATGGCCTGTAGGTATCGCACCAGGTGGGGCAGGCGGTCCGTATCGTACAGGGTGACGAAGGCGGGGGGGACCAGGGCGGCCAGGTCCCGGCGGATTTCCGTCGTCAAGGTCCGGACGTGGCCGGCGGCCTTGAACTTGTTTTCCAGTTCAAAGAGCGTCGTCCGAGTGTCGTGAACCGCGTCCAGAACCGCCAGTGCCGCCGCCAGAATGGTTTCGCCCGTACGGATGAGTTCCCGGGCACCGGATTCGAGAAGCGCATCGAAGTCCCGCCGGGTTCGGACGGTTTTTTCAAACAGGTTCGATACCGTTTTCTCGTAGATCCCTGCCTCCAATGCCTGGGCACCCTCGGCATATGTCGCCTTCGGGGTTTGGTACCCTGAGATTTTCAGTGTCCTTTTCAGGAATTTCAAGTCCTTGGAAAGCGCCAGACTGCACAGGGTCCGGACGCCGGTCCGGTGAAGTGCCTCCGCCCGGCTTTTATCCAGAAAAAGCCGCAGATGGACACAATCGCCCGTTTCCTTGTCGGGCGAAAGCGCCGGGAAGGCGGCCCACTCCCGGCCGCCGCTCCCCTTGACCACCACCATGTCCGGCAGGTCTCCGAAGCTCCATTCCCGAAGACCTGTTTTTTCATGGGCGGCTTTGGCGCTTTCAAAGGCATCCCCGCCGCCGGTGCCGGTCGGGACCCGCTTCAGGATGGCGGTGTCCCGGCCGGCGGTGATGACGCCACCCTTGTGGTCCGTGACGGCGATGCGCATCTTGAGATGATCCGGAAGGGCGGTTTCGGACCAGGCTGCGGGGGGGATGAGAAGGCCGAACCGCGACTTGATGAAGCGGCTCAGGGTCGGCAGCAGGGCGCCTTCAACCCTGGGCATTTCCGAGGTGATGATTTCGATGGCGTTCGACACGGGGGCCAGTTGCCGCCGGTAGGCCTTGGGTAGCCCCTTGACCAGGGCGGCGATTTTTTCCGCCACCATTCCCGGTACCAGCCAGTCCAGGGCTTCGGTGGGCACACCGGGGGCCGCCTCCGCAGGGATCCGCACCGTGATCCCGTCGTGCTCACTGCCCGGGGCGAATGCATATTCACACGAGAAACGCCGGCCATCCATGGTGATGCTGTCCGGGTACCTTGTGATTTCCTTTTCATTGGGCCGGTATCGAACCAGGTCTTCTTCCCGCATCCGAAGCCATCGGTCTCCCCCGGCTTTTTTGATCCGGGCGGCCAGGGTTCTTTCATCATAAACTCCCGCCAGACGCCGGGCATAAAAAGCGGCGAGATCCTCCTCACCGATCAGGATATCCCGGCGCCGGACCCTGTCCTCCATATCCTGGATACGCTCAACCAGCCCGAGGTTGTGGGCGATGAAGGAGAACCGGCCTCCGATTTCTCCGGTGAGAAGCGCCGAGCGGATGAAGATGTCGGTGGCCTGATCCGGGAAAACCGGACCGAAGGGTACTTTCCGGTTTGCCGAAAGGATCAGTCCGTAAAGGCTCACCTGCCGGGTGGCCACCACCTGACCGCGCTTTTTCTCCCAGTGGGGATCCAGGTAGGTATACCGGCAGCGGTCGCCGGCAAGGGGCTCGATCCAGTCCGGATCTATATTGGCCACGCTCCGGGCAAAGAGCCGGGAAGTTTCCACCATTTCGGCGGCCATTACCCAGGCCCCGGCCTTCCCGAACAGCCCCGATCCGGGGAAGATCATTACCTGCCGTTCCTTTCCGGCCTGGTAGATATTGCCCTCTTTCCGGAAGGCGATATTGCTCAAGAAACCGCTCAGAATCGACCGGTGAACCGCCCCGTAGAGAAGGGAAAACCCGCTTTCTTTTGAAGGGGTGTCCCGGCTTGAAAGCTCCCGGGGCCTCCGAACATCCTCATTCGGCAGCCACCGGTGCTCTTTCAGGATGGCGGTGATCTGGCCATGGATATCCCGCCACTCCCGCATGCGGCGGAACGAGAGGAA
>JBECKW010000205.1:0-13894 GCA_040235505.1 Desulfobacterales bacterium | reverse complement strand
CGTATGAAACCGACCCTCAGCATGAATTCTGCAGGAACTGGGAAGACTATTTCAATCCGGCCGCTGACTCAAAGCCTGTGGGACGACCGAGAAAGATCCTGAAACCAGAAAAACCGAAACTGCCGGTCCAGCGGAGCATCCTGTAGAATGCTGGAAGGCGAGGAGGCTGGGAGGCTTGGAGGCCCGGACGCTGGTAGGCTTAACGGCTCTCGCCTCACGGCAAAGAAAGCTTCAAACATAATCATTCAATAATATAAGCAAATCGTTCAAATAAAAAGGCCGCACACACGCAGTGTACGACCTCTTTTATTCTGGGTTGAAAAGCATAGAGATACCGATTCAATCCGGTTTTATTTTAACGTCCCAGCCTCCCGGCATCCCAGCCTCCCGGCATTCCGCCTCCAGGCGGAATCACCCGTTCAGCCGGTTCCAGAAATCCTTCCCGGCCTCGTCCATCGAACCGGAATGTCGGGGGGTCGTATTTCGGCCGCTGTTGGACGGCATCGAGGGAGGCCGCACGCCTCGGAGCCGGGCAATGCGATCCTCGAGGGGGGGATGGGTGGAAAAGAGGCTCTGGAGGCTTTTCCCGGACAGGGGATTCACGATGAACATGTGTGCCGTGGACGGATGGGCCCGCATGGGCGTCCTCCGGCTGTATGTGCCGAGCTTTTCAAGGGCCCTGGCAAGCCCCTCGGGGCTTCCCGATAAAGCCGCACCACTGGCGTCCGCCTGGTATTCCCGGGACCGGGAAATGGCCATCTGAATCACCATGGCCGCAATGGGGGCAATAATCGACATGGCGATAAGCCCAAGCCCCCCCATGCCCCCCTCGTCATCATTCCCCCGAAAACCACCGAAAATGGCTCCCCACCGGGCCATGGTGGCCAGCATCATAACCGCCCCGGCCAGAGTGGCTGCAATGGTGCCGATGAGAATATCCCGATTTTTCACGTGTCCCAGCTCATGGGAAAGGACCCCTGCAAGCTCCTCTTCATCCATCAAACGAAGCAGCCCCTCGGTCACCGCCACCACCGCATGTTCGGGATTGCGGCCCGTGGCAAAGGCGTTGGGAGCCTCCTGGGGAATGATGAAAATTTTGGGCATGGGCAGCCCCGCCCGGCGGGTCAGACGCTGAACGGTCTCATAGAGCCGGGGGGCATCCCCCGGGCCCGCTTCCCGGGCGCGGTACATCCGCAGTACGATCTTGTCCGAGTACCAATAGCTGAAAAAGTTCATCCCGGCAGCCAGCACCAGGGCCAACACCATGCCCTGCCGCCCGCCGACCATATTTCCCACCCAAAGAATAAAGGCGGTCATCACCGCCAGCAGAATCGTGGTTTTTATCTGGTTTCCCATCCAATAGGCTCCTTTATCCTTCAATCAATAGTTCCAAACTCTCTTCGGAAAGATAATCCCCGTTGAAGTAATTGCAAGGGGAGAGAGCCCGGCTATCGGGGGGAGCACATGTATAAACAGATGAACGTTGGATGTTCATCTGTTTAAAAGATCAGCTGTTCAGCCGCTGTTCCCACTCAAACTCCCGGGAGGTGACCCGGTCTTCCATGCGGCGGAGGCGGCGGTCCAGGTTGGAAAATTGTCTTTTTAATTCCCTCAGTGCACGGCTCCGGCTGTTGACATAACCGTCGTAGAAATCCCGCTGGGATTCGTTTTCAAGGGGTACGACGGGTTCGGGCTTCATGATCAGGCAGGCAATAAAATAGATCACCACAATGGGCCAGATCCCGGTGAAAAGCAGAATCAGAAGGGCGAAAAACCGCACCCAGCCCACCCGCAGATCCAGATAGTCTGACAGCCCGCGACATACCCCGCAGATAACCCCGGCGCGTGAACGGTACAATCTGCGGCCTGAAAATTCGTCAAATCTTCTCATTGCTTGTCCTTTCCGAAACGCTCCATGAGAATGGTTTCAAGGGCTTCGATGCGCTCCTCCATTCTTGCCATATCATCGTGCATCTCCTGCATGATACGGGTTTCCTCGTTCCACTGGGTCCTGTCTTTTTCTCTTTTTCCCCTCCGGCTAAAGAACAATGCGATTAAAAAGGTCACGCATAAAACGGGGAGGCCGATCACGATAAATACGATAAATACTTCGAGGGATCCTGGTCCAAACATAGGGCAACTCCATTTCTTTAATGGCCGGTGGGGACAGCCTTTCCGGTAAGGTTGGACAGCTTGAGAAGGTTATTATTCCGTTCGGACATACCATTTTTAGCAAAAATTTCTCCGATAGTAAAATGTTCCGTAAATATCGTCCGGGAGTTGCCGATATATGCCATTATTCATCTGAAGCCCCAGCCTGTTCCCGAGTGGAGGGGTTGCCGTCACCCCGGGAGGCTTTTATTTTTGAAAGCTCTCTTTCAATCTCTTCATCCACGTCAAGTTTATAAAACGCATCTTCCAGAGGGCCGCGGGCCTTTGGGTTGACCAGTTCCGCCTCAGCTTCCATCTGATCGATACGGCTCTCCAATTCCTCGAATTTAGCGACGGTTTCATAGCTGTCCATGCGCCGGATATCCTGTTGCGCCTTCCGGGAGCGCTGGGCATGGGCCTGCCGCTGTACCATCAGGTGCTGCTTTTCCCTGGCCTTTCTCAGTTTGTCCTCCAGTTGGGCGATATCGTCCCGATACTGGGCCACCAGGACGGTCTGCTGGGATAGATCCCCGTCCATGACCTGCGCCATCTTGCTGTAACGCCGTTTTTCCACCAGCGCTTCCCGTGCCAGATCATCCCGCCCTTTTTCAACCGCCAGGGCAACCCTGTTTTCCCAGAGACTTTTCCGGGAATTTATTTCATCCTGACGACGCTGCATCTTTTTCTGCTCCGCGATCACTGATGCGCAGGATGCCTTAAGTTCCACAAGCGTGTCTTCCATCTCCCGGATTATCATCCGGATCATTTTCTCAGGATCTTCAGCCTTGTCCAGCATCGCGTTGATATTGGAACTGACAATGTCTCTGAAACGTGTAAAAATCCCCATAGATTATCTCCCTGTTTGAATTTCTCTTGACATTGGAAATGAGCACATTCTGTGCCAGAATAAATAAAACTCAAAAACCAAAATAATTCAACAAGTTCCATTTTAGCATGCCGGATGGCAATAAGCTATATTGGCCATTATATGGCTATTTAAGCCAATAGATGGTCATTATCGCCATAATAAGCGAACGGGGGATGAAAGATGTATCGCCGGTTTTCAGGCGGGAACACTCGGAAGGGACAGTCCATATCAATTGAGTTGAAATGATATGGGTAGCCGGACGATACACATTACCGGTTTTCCGTTTTTGACGGCCGGCTTGAATCTGTAGCGTTCAAGGGCCTTCAAGGCAGCCTCATCGAACACACCTTTCGGCTCCGACGCCTCCACTTCGGCCTCCTTGGCAAGCCCGTCCGTATCCACCACGAATTTCAGAATCACACGGCCTTGGATATTGTCCCTTCTCGCGATGTAAGGATACTGGGGCGGGAAAGTTCTGATCGCTCGCGGGGGTTGGTCCACTTCCGTCAGGCTGAAAGCGGACATGAAAAGAGAGTTGGATACTTTAAAATCCCTGACCGTACCGATTTTAATCGCAACCGTCCCGATGCTTTTCACGGAAAGACCGACTTTGGGGATATCGAATTTCGGCTGGGTTCTTTGGGGCGGCGCCGTTTTCTTTTGGATCTCTTTCCTGACAAGCTTCTGCTCCCTCGGTTTATCACGCTCTTCGGACGGCGGTGGTGGCGGCTTCCGATTGTTGAGCAGAACCGATCGAATCCCTCCCCCTCGAGTCGTATGGGTAACATGCAATTGCGACAGCAGCGGCAGGGCGACAAAAAGAAACGTCGTAACAAGCACCCCGGAAAAAATGCTCGCCAAAAAACTTGTTTTCCTTAAGCCCAGTATTGCCATGACGGCCTCCTCTGCCATGGGTCCAGGGCGTCGGTAATGAAAACATTCGGGATTTTATTGTTTTCTACGACAGATGGGATATCAGTGGATACTCAATACATCGGCATTCGTCCGGGAGCCTGACGGGCACAGCAAAAAGACGCCCTCCACGGTCCAAAATAGATTATCCCTACTTAATAAACTAATTACGGAAGTTGCGCTCGTCAAGACAATGAGAAAGGCTATACTGCCCGGCAGCATAGCCGAAGACCCGGTGTCGGGGCTTTCAAGCGCTCCAGCATCCCCGACGCCTGGGATTATGTAAGATTGAATTTGATCGGGAGATTGACTTTCACGTCGACGGCCTTGCCGTCCTTGACACCGGGTTTGAAACGGTATTGCTCGATGGCCTTCAATGCGGTTTCATCGAACACACCCTGAGGATAAGATTCCACCACCGTCATGTCGGCGACTTGGCCCTCTTTCGTAATTGTGAATTGAAGTGTAACGGAACCCGTTATATCATCACGTTTTGCAAGATAGGGATAACGAGGCGGATATGATTTGATCACTTTTGGCGGTATATCCACGTTCGATGCCTGAAAGACATGGGTGTTTTCGCCATTTTCGTGGTTCGCTGCGGTTGACTGGGCAACCGTAGCTGAAGTATTGGTCACCCCGCTACGAGGCACCTCTTTACCGGATTCTCTCACCAAGCCCCCCATATCTGCGATGGGGGGTTTATTCTGTCGACCATTTTCAGCATCCGTTTTGACAATCGGGGCCGCCGCATTGCCCCTGTTCATGTACATATCTGCGTACGGCATGCCGGCGGTTTGCTCCGCTGCGCTGCGCTGGTTGAGTGCGACAGCCTGCACATCCTTTTCCGCCTTGACGGGCAGGTTCGAAACGGAAACCTGTGTGGAATTTTCGATGGCATTCGGCGCCGGTGTCACAGTATTCCGGGCAATGCCGTTTTCGATTTTTTCTTTCTCACTTTCGGGTGTTGTATCCGACCGGGCTTGAACTGGAACCGGTTTGACGGCTGTTACCGTGTCCGCCGCATCTGTTGCCGGCGAATTGCCCTCTGTGACTGCAAGTTGTTCGGAGACCTTGGCCTTTTGGGTTTTATCGGATGAAGCATCGCCGGCAGACGGACGCCGGACTTCTTTCAGGGACGCGTCCATATGAAGGGGCCGGGCGCCATCACTCGGAATTGCGGAAGACCGGGAAGGTACCGCCTGCCGGATATCCGCGCCGGGGGATATCTCCGTGAGAGTTCCTTGTGGTTCTTCAGGCACTGCCGGCAGTTGTGTCTTTTGTTCGGGTATGTACTCAAAGGGAGCTTCGGCAGTCGCGTAGAGTTGCGTTTCGTATTGTGCTTCCGGATTGTCCGTTCGATTTCCGATCATTACCGGCGGGGCTACGACAGGTTTAATTTCGGCCGTTGTATTCGAAGTCGAGGGGGTGTTTTTTTGCGCCGCAATGCCGGTAAGGGAAAAGAGAATCAAGCCGGCGGAAGACAGGAGAACAAATGCGGCGAGCGATAACTTTTGAGAGGATTTGCGGTATTGGACAATCTTGGCGATCCTCTTTTTCATTTGCGTTCTATTTTCCAGGACCCCTGCCAACGAAGGCAACTGGCAATTCGAGCAGAACTTTTCAAGGAATCCGACGATCGCTTTTGCATAATCGGCGGATTGCCGGGGTTTCATCCGCGCCAGTACAGCCGCATCACAGGCAGACTCCTGGTCGACCCGTATCTGGTAAAAGGCCAGCCACACCAGCGGATTGAACCAATGGATGATCTGCAAGACTGCGATGAGCCATGACACTCCGATATCGTGGCGTTTCAGATGTCCCAGTTCATGCATGAATGCATAGGAAAGCTCCCTGTCATCAAGCTTTTCAAAAATCCCCTCCGGCAACAAAAGCCGTGGGCGCACATATCCGAAAAGCGCCGGGCACCTGACATTGTCAGTGACGACAATGTTGATTTTTTTGGTGATTTTCATCCGGCTTTTACATTCGGCGAGCAGGGCAAGAATCGCCCCGTCGGTTACGATCGGCTTCCGCCGGACGGCAAGCCAGAAAGAGAGGCTTTCAAACAGAATACAGATACCAAGAATCATGGCGCCTGTCAGCCACACTATGGGAAGGGATTTTTTCACGATATACTGAATCGTGGGCGTTACAGAGTGCACCTCCAGCATGACCGGTTGTACGGGAATTTCGTTATCCTGAACATTTTCCGATATGAACTCGGAAACGAGGGGGGTTTCGACAGTCGGCACAAAATTAAAAACATTCAGGGGGTTTTCAAACTCCACCGGAACCAGCATGCGGATCAACAGCATGATCCATAGGCTGTAATGCCACCAGGGGGGGAACTTTTTGGGAGCCAGCCGCTTGACAAGAAATATCAGGCAGATCAATAGGCTTATTTCCACCGCGTGGTCGATAAACCGGGGAAATACTATTGATAGGCTGTAAAAAAAGGTCCCCATGACACTCTCTATTTTTTCTCAAGAATACGCTTCAACTCTTCTATATCTTCAGCGGACAGCTCTTCACTCTCCACCAATGTTGCAAGCATGGGCTTTATGGTACCACCGAACACGCGCTTCAGGAAGGATCGACTCTCTTCTTTTAATAAAACAGCCTCTTCAATAAGGGGGAAATAATGATATTCCCTTCCGCCCGTCTCGAAGCCCACTGCCCCCTTTTTCACCAGTCGCGTTAAAAGGGTTTTAATGGTTTTCGGGCTCCACGTGCTTGTTTCGGATAGCGCTTCGACAATATCATTGGCGGTAATCGGATTTTTTCCCCAAATCTCCTTCATGACAAACCATTCGGATTCGGATATTTTCGGCATTGATTTCATAGGATCTCCATCTCCGGTACAGCTGGAAATTTTCAGTATTTTGGTCAACAGGGACAACATCGACCAAACGGATTATTCATAGCATGTCTAATATTACAGATGTAGTCACTATTTGTCAAAGTATTTCTACCTATGCAAAAATCACTGATGCGTCAATGACTTTAAAAGGGACCGTCATCTTTTCCCGTTTGACCCGATATGCCGAAAAAACGTGCCGCAGTTCCATAAAAAACGTTTTCCGCAACACGTTTTTCGATTTTCCCGCTTTGGGAAGCCAGCACGAGGTCTTCATGGAAGTCACGACTGGAATCGGTATTGCACATAATCCGATTCGACTCCGGATGAAAGGCGGCCAGCATCCGTAGCAGGTCTTCTTCGGATGATTTGGTGCGGCTTAGCGAAATACCGGCATGATAGCCGTCGGAAAGGACCCGGTCGATGGTCTCCGGAGAGCAATGGTCGATGACCGCTACGGCGGCAAGGCTCTCGTAAGGTTTCAATAGATCGAGGAGCTGACGGGTAATTTTCGATTTCTGTTGCCTGGGGGTGTGAATGCCGAACCGCAGGTCCGGACGGGCGAGGGAAAGGCCGAATTCCACCTGGGCACAAAGAAATTCCTGTTCGCGGGAGCTGCCGGTTTCCAACCCGATTTCGCCGATCCCCAGGCATTCCGGGACCTCCAGGAAAGGGGCAAGCAGATCGGGCACGTCCTCGGGCCGAAGGTTCGGCGGAATCTTTCTCGGATGAATGCCGCTGAGGTGGTAGCAGTCAAGTCCGTGCCGCCTCAACTCGTTAAAAACGACCTGGCGGTCCCGAAGGTATTGCGTCAAGCCGGAAACCGAGGCGAAGTTTCCACCGAAGGCCCAGGAAATCACGGAGCAGCCATGGCCCATGAGCCAGTCGATGCGTTCCGGGTTATACCTGGCCAGAAGCCGCAGATGAACATGTGAATCGATGATACCGGCCGGCGCCTCACTCCTCTTCACCGATATCCTCCATGTCCTCATCCGTCCCCTCCACCATCGGGATTGAAAGGATATCGATCAACTCTTCCCTTGAAAACGTTTTAAGGAGTCCCGGATCGTCCTCCCGGATTACTGCATCCATAAGATTCCGTTTTTTATCGATTATGGCTGCAATTTTTTCTTCCATCGTGCCCTGGGTGACCAGTTTGAAAACCTGTACCCCTCTTTTCTGGCCGATCCGGTGCACCCGGTCCGTTGCCTGATCTTCCTTGGCCGCGTTCCACCAGCGGTCATAGTGAATCACCACCGAACCGGCCACCAGGTCCACACCGGTACCGCCGGCTTTCAGGCTCCCCACATACACCCGGCAGTCCGGGTCCTCGTTGAACCTGGAAATGATATCCCCACGGTTCCGGCTGGCCCCCGTGAGGGTGACATATCCGATTTCCCGTGTTTTCAGATGATCTTCAATGATTCGGATCATTCCCAGGAATTGACTGTAGACAACGACTTTCTGGCCGCTGCCCACGGCCTCTTCCAGCAGCTCTTTGAAAAGTTCCCACTTGCCGGACTTGTACTCCTGGTAATTTTCCACCGATTCGTCCAGCAGTGCAGGATGGTCGCAGATCTGCTTGAGAAGATTCAGCAGGGCGAAAATATGGATATAGGGGACCTTGCTCCCCTCCTCCTTCAGCGCAGCCAGGAGGCTCTGTCCCTGGGAGCTGACCGCATCCCGATAGAGCCGAACCTGTTCTCCGCGAAGCCTGCAGAAACGAATGTCTTCTATTTTTTCCGGAAGTTCCGGCAGAACACTCGCCTTGAGACGTCTCAATGTGAATGGAGAAATCAGCCGGCGGAATTCATGCTGACGGGGGCTCTCCAGATTTGATTTCAGGGGGGTGATGTACCGGGTCTTGAAAGCGCTGTCCGACCCCAGATAACCGGGCAGCGCCATGTCCATCAGTGCTTTGATATCCGCGAGAGAATTTTCAATGGGTGTGCCCGTAAGCCCCAGTTTGACGCCGGCCTTCAGCGCCAGGGCGGCTCCGTATGCCTGGGTGCCCGTGTTTTTGATATGCTGAATCTCGTCAAAAATTACCAGGGGGAATTGAACTTTCTGGAGGTGATCGATGTCCCGGCGGATAAGCCCGTAGGATGTAAGGATGACCCGGCTGTTTTCCCGGGCCTGTTCGAAGTCTCTTCCCGGGCCATGGTACAGGGCCGGTTTCAAATCGGGTGCATACATTTCGATTTTGCGTTGCCAATGGCTGAGTACCGTGGTGGGACATACCACCAGAAACGGCGCTTTGTTTTTTTCGTCCGCTTCGATACACAGCATCAGGGCCATGGCCTGGTGCGTTTTGCCAAGCCCCATATCATCGCACAGAATCCCTCCCAGTCTGTTTTCGTATAAAAACCAAGCCCATTCGACACCATTTTGCTGATAGGCTCGAAGACGTGATTTCAAGCCGACCGGCACCGGCAGGTCGCGCGAGGTTTTCAGCGCGAGCATATTCTGAAGAATCTCCCTCCGGTCTTTTCCACCGGTGATTTCCGGCGGATCTTCGTGGGCGGCGTGCAGTCGGAACACATCCACCCGTGAAAGCTTAAGGGACTTTTTGCCGTCCTCTTCGGTTTCCGATCCACATAAATCCAGCAGACTGTCGAGTCCTTCCAAAACTTCGGACTGAACGTCCACCCACCCGTCCGGTGTTTCGATAAACCGCTGCTTGCTTTTCTTTGCCTTTAAAATGCTGGCAAGTGAAATTGTATTGTTCCCGAATCCATAATCCACCGACAACCAGCACCAGTCCCGGCTGATGGCTCTCGGATGGATTGCCGATGTCTCATACGTCTTGAAAATCCTGAGGGCTTCCACCGACGGGTCGATCACGTAAGGCCCCGCCGCCAGGGTTTTCCGAAACTGATCCAGAAACGCCGGGACCCGTTCCCGTTTGATCCGTATTCTTTCGGTCCACCGCGCTCTATGCTCCCGGTCAAGGGACTCCACCCGGATAAAGGCCTCCAGGGTCTCCAGATAGACAATATCCGTAAAGCGGGCCTTTTCAATAACATCTTCGGCAAAATATCGGGGCGGATCGTCGCCCGACCCGGCAAGCTCAAAAAATGGAAGGATTTCCAGATCCCTCTCTTCGGTGAGCCGTACCCGGAACACCGGACGCAGGGACGATGGATGGAGCGGCGGCGCGGGATGCCCGGGCAGAAAACGTCCGAACCATTCCAGAACCGCTCTTGTCTGCGTCTGGGGCACCGGGATATCGAATACCGGCCCGCTCTCGGCTTCCGCGCGAAGCATGAGGCGGGCCGAGGCCGTGTCCATATCGGCCCGGAAGCGCAGATTGTTACCGTATTCCATGAAATGATGATAGGTGACAAAAAACCAGAAACTTTCCTCGAGCCCCTGAATGCGGGAACGAAAGCCCCTCATCACCATGATCCGTTCGTTTTCCGACAGGGTCAAACGCGCCAGGCGCTTCAGCACGACGCCCCGGTGATCACGTCGGTCGTTTGTCGGACTGACGGGAGTGGACGGACGGTTGCCGCACCGCTCCAACAGCCTGCGGATATGGGGCTTTCGAGGGTAGAACATCCCCATCTCTTTCCCCTTGGCGCTATATACCCGAACGGTTGTACCCGTTCTATCTTCCCCCTTTTGGATCTGGACGGAATCGGGCGTCTCTTTGTCACCATCTGCCAGGATGACGGCGAGGGCAAACCAATGTCCGCTGCGGAAGTCTTCGTTGAGTCGAAGGCGACCGTTCTCGTCCGCAAGACCTTTGGCGATCCGGCTCAGATTCAAGATATGGGAACAGGTTTTTCCACGGGCACCCTTGCAACTGCAAAACCTTTCGGCATCCGGCTTGCCTTTGCCGCCGATCAGGACGGCAATGCCGTTTGTCCGGTCTTCCGGCTCGGGGAAAAGGGCCAATGCATTGCGATGAAACTCCAGGCGGTCCCTTGGAATGTTGATTTCAGGTGGCATAGTTCTTTGAGCCTTCTGACTTTCCGCAATTTTATAAACCGATCAGGAATAACCTTAAAATTAAAGAATATAAAAAAAGGTACCCCGGGTGTCAACAGAAGGGCCGTATCGAATATTTGATTTCTTCTTTTTTTCTCCGGCGTTATCATGTATACTTTTTACCCAGATAATAAGCATCACTTTTTCGTGCCTGGATACTTTGGACCCGATTTCCTATGAATTCATCCTCTATTATTTTTGTGCATTGTTGACCGGGTACGGTGAATGATTATATATTACATACTGAATTCAGGATGTTGAAAATATCTTTTCACAACTCAGATCCGATATTGGCATACCCCTTGCTCTTGAGAAACAACAGCCTGAATATATCAGGTGCCGGACGACCGGACGTTTTTCAAGATCAAGAAGACGAAAGCAGATGCAGGATGATCCGGGAGAAATCGAAACAGGTCACGGTCGGCGTACTGCTTAGAACCGGGACATATTTTCAATAACTTTTCGCCGGCGGCATCTTCGGGCGAAACAAAGCGAAAAATGAGGTGATTTTATGATCGGCACACAGGCATTAACACTAAAAAATCGGCAGGATATCCGGTTCTGGCAGCTGTCCATGGCAATCCTCGCTTGCTTTCTAATGCTGGCATTCACGGCAACGGTGAGCCAAGCCGCCGCACCACTGAACGCGCCGCCAAGCTTCAGCGATGTCGCCAAAAAGGTCAGCAATGAGGTCGTTAACATCAAGGTAACCTCCACGAAGAAGGTCAGTCCCCAGAACTATGGTCAATATTTCCAGAATCCGTGGGGTCAGCAGGATGACTCCCAGAATGATCAGAATGATTTTTTTCAAAGATTTTTCGGTAATTCCGTCCCCAGGGAATATAAGCAGACCAGCCTGGGCTCCGGTTTTATCGTCGGTAAAGAAGGCTATATCGTCACCAACAACCATGTGGTGGACGATGCCACCGATATCACGGTAACGCTGAAAGACGGCAAGGAATATCCCGCCACCGTGGTGGGAAAGGATAAGAACACGGACATCGCTCTCATCAAAATCAATGCCGATGAGCCGCTCACGGTAGCGGAGCTCGGAGATTCGGACGCCTTGAATGTCGGCGACTGGGTGGTGGCCATCGGAAGTCCCTTCGGCTACGCGCAGACCGTTACGGCCGGCATCATCAGCGCCAAGGGGCGGGTCATCGGGGAAGGTCCCTATGACGACTTTCTCCAGACCGATGCTTCCATCAACCCCGGAAACAGCGGCGGCCCCCTCATCGACATGAACGGCAAGGTCATCGGCATTAACACGGCCATCGTGGACATCGGAACCGGGATTGGTTTTGCGATCCCCATCAACCTGGCCAAGGGGGTGGTGGCGCAGCTCAAGGCCAATGGCTCCGTCACCCGGGGCTGGCTGGGCGTCAGCATTCAGGATCTGACAAATGAGCTTGCCAAATACTACGGCATGAAGGACAAGAAGGGCGCCCTGGTGGCAAGTGTGGAACCGGGAGATCCCGCCGACAAGGCCGGTATCAAGGCCCAGGACATCATTGTTGAAATGGATGGGAAGAAGGTCGAAGATTCCCGGGATCTCACACGGATGGTGGCCGATATTCCGGTGGGAAGCAAAACCGACGTTGTGGTGATACGAGATGGAAAAACAATGAAGTTCAAGGTCGAAATCGGGAAACGTCCGGAAAATTTGACCGCTAGTAATGAAAACAATCAACAAAACAACGAACCCACCGGGGGAAGCCTGGGGGTTCGCGTGTCGGATATCACCCCGGACATGGTGCAGCGTTACAATCTTTCGGAAACCGAAGGTGTCATCGTGACCGCACTGGCCCAAAACGGCAAAGCCGCTGAAGCGGGGCTCCAGACCGGTGACATCATAAAGGAAATCAACCACCAGGCCATCAAATCGGTGGATGACTATGACAAGGCCCTGAGCAAGGTGGGAGACAAGGATACCATCAGCATGTTCATCCACAGGCAAAATGGCGGCTATCTCGTGATCAATATAAAACCGTAGCAACCCCTTTGTCTTCAATCCAAGGAACACCCCCCTCCGCGGATTGACGGCAATCACCAAAGGGTGCCCGCAGCTTCGGCTCAGGCGCCCTTTGTTTTTGCCGAAAGCCCCAGCCGATCGAGGAGGGCAAGATCATCCTCCAGCCTGCGCCCTGCGGCGGTCAGATAATTCCCGGTCATGATGCCGCTGGCGCCTGCCATAAACACCAGGGGATGAAGCTCCTTCAGGTTATCCTCCCGGCCGCCGCAGATGATGATTTCCCGGGCCGGCAGCACATAACGAAACAAGGCGATGATCTTCAGGCACCTCAGGGGGGAGATCCGTGGAGTGCGCTCAAGGGGCGTCCCCGGAATCGGTACGAGGAAATTGATGGGTACCGCGTCCACCCCAAGCTCCTTGAGGGTGAGGGCGAGTTCCAGCACCTGGGCGTCGGTTTCTCCGATGCCGAAAATTCCCCCGGCGCACACGCTCATCCCCAGGCCCTTGGCCCGCCGGATCGTCGAAACCCGGGCTTCAAAGGGATGGGTGGTGCAGATTTCCGGGAATCTGCTTTCGGCGGCCTCGAGGTTATGGTGGTACCGGTCCACTCCAGCAGTCTGAAGCATTCGGAGTTCTTCTTCTTCCAGAACACCAAGAGATGCGCAGGTATGAATTCCCGCCGCCTTAACTGTTTTAAGGGCCCGGGCGACTCGTGCCGCCTCTTCCGATGGGAGTCCCCTTCCTGTGGTCACAACGGAATACCGGTTAACCGGTGTTTTGGCGATGGTCACTCCGATTTCGGCCATTTTTTCTTCTTCCATCAGGGGATAGACCGCTGCGCCCGTATGGTAATGGCCGGACTGGGCGCAAAAGCGGCAATCTTCGCTGCAGCGTCCTGATTTTCCGTTGCAGATGGTGCAAAGGTGCACCTGGCTCCCAAAGGCATGTTCCCTGAGAAGATCCGCGCCGGGAAGCATTTTCATAACCTCGCCATCGGGCACCTCCGAAAGCTCGCGATAGACTTCATGTCCCGGCTCGTGGCCCTCAATAATTTTTTCCGCCAGCGATAAAAACGCTTTTCTGTCCATTTTTTTACTTCCAGAATTATTTCCCGCAGAGGCGCAGAGACGCGGAGAAC
>JBECKW010000197.1:0-7142 GCA_040235505.1 Desulfobacterales bacterium | reverse complement strand
TCGAGCCGGTGGGGGGCACCCAGACCATCCAGGTGGACATCCGGGTGATCGCCGCCACCAACAAAAATCTCCAGGAAGAAATCGAAGCCGGCCGGTTTCGAGAAGATCTTTTCTACCGCCTCAATGTAGTGACACTTCATGTCCCGCCTCTGAGGGACCGGCGTGAGGATATTCCGCTCCTGGCCGATTTCTTTTTAAAGCGATATGCCGAAAAAAACCACCGGCACATGAAGGGATTTTCCCCCCGGGCCATGGATCTTCTGATGCGCCATTCGTGGCCCGGCAATGTCCGGGAGCTTGAAAATATAGTGGAACGGGCCGTGATTCTGGCCCGGGAAGATACGATCACGCCTGCGGAATTTCCGGATGCCATTCGGGAACTCAGCCGATCGGAAGGGGGATTGGAGATAGAACTGTCACCCGGAAAATCGCTCAAGGAAGTCGAACACCGGATGATTCTGCGCACCCTCGAAGAAACCGGCGGCAACCGGACCCATGCCGCCGACATTCTCGGCATCAGCCGCCGGACGCTGCAGCTGAAGCTGAAAGAATACGGTATCAATTAAGGGACGCGGGAAAAAAGGATTATCCTGAATTGCGCCGTAATTCGGGCCGGATGCGAGGCGCTTCGAGTGGGGAATATTTTTCGTCCAGAGATTTATAGGGCGGCCATCCGGATACTTCACCCGTTTCCCTTGGCACACCGGCAGATGAACCGATGTTCGGTCTCATGGCACTTGGCAGGCGCTATCGCTTTGTCGCTGACGAAACCACGCCGGTAATGGCAGGCGACAGCTTGCGTCTCGCCCAATTGCTGCGATCAAACGCCTTTACCAGAAACAGCCCGATCAGCAAACCCACAAGGCTGAAGATTACAGAACCAGCGCTATCGCTCAACCCGATGTACTTCCCTACACCCGAGCCGGCAAATGCACCGACCATAAGCGTTAAAACGGGAAGAAGATAAAGCACCGCAGCGCCTTTGAATACTTCCCTGGAATCAAGTTCCACACGGACGGTATCACCCGGTCTGGCATTGATCGGATTTGCGACCCGGCTGATTATCTGCGAACTTGCCAGGCAGCTGTGGCAATGCCCGGAACTGCCGTCGCAACCGCCACAGGCTCCCGATCGGTTGCTCTTAACGCGGGCAAATCCGTCGGCGCCATTATCAAGAATAATTCCGATATTTGTACTCATATTTATTTCTCCTTTAAAGATCCATTATTAGATCGTAACTCACCCCACTATGCTTTACTTATTTCTACAGCAAAGAGCATACCAACTGTCTCTTTCACTTATTGCCACGGCAACTTATTGATGGATGAAGAGAGGGCTGCGAAAAATTTTCATGGTGAGCGACGATTCAATTCCCCTTTGCCGCGAAATAATTTGCCGGCCGGCCCGATCGGACACATCCAAACGGCCCCAAGCCTCATGAGGACCGTTGCCGGGGAATAAACGTCGCCAGCGTCGGAACCAGCACCAAGGTGGCGGCGGTTGAGGAAAGGAGCCCGCCGATTACGGTTATCGCAAATGGCTGGAATATCCGGGAACCGACAGAGGGGTTCACCGCGACCGGGATCAGGGCGAACATCGTAGTGACGGCCGTCATCAGGATCGGCCGAAGGCGGATGGATGTGGCAGACTGGAGCGAATCGAATATCGAATGGCCTTCACTGACTTGCCGATTGGCGTAGTCGAGCAGTACGATGGCGTTATTGACGGCGATACCGATCAGCGTCAGTGCTCCCATACCCACCGAGACGTCCAATCCGACCTGTGTGACGGCAAGGAGCACGATTGCACCAACCAGGGCCACGGGGATGGTCACTAAAATGATAAGCGGCTCCAGAAAAGAATGAAATTGCATGGCCATGATCAGGTAAATCAACATGACGGCAGCCAGGCCTATCAGGGCGAAGTCCATGAAGCTGCGCCGCATTACCTGGTATTGGCCCGTGAAGGCAATGCTGTAGCCATCGGGCAGATGAATGGCCGAAAACTTCTGTCGAAGCCGGCTCACGGCGGCGGGGATGCTGCCGGCGACCTCTGCCAGTATGGTGATTTCCCGCTGACCGTTGAGACGGGTTACTGCCGCTGGTAAATGCGTCGTGTGGATGTCCGCCACCTTCTCCAAGGGGACGGTTTGGCCCGAGGGTGTCATAATGACGAGTCTTTTCAGCTGATCAATCGTTTCATTGGAGGAAATGCCGTTTTTGATCAAAACTTGCACCTGTTGCCGCTGATGGACAATGGTTGTGGCCAGAACCCCAAACCGGCCGGCCTGAATCGTATCGAAAACATCATCCGGAGAAAGGCCGCAGCGGGCCAATTCGACCGGGTTGGGCCGGACAATGATCCGGGGGCTTTTGATTTTTGTATTGTTGACGATGCCTGCCAGCGAAGGATCTTGCGCCATCACCTTCTCGGTTTGTGCGGCCAGTGCCACCAATTCGTTCATGTCAGTGCCGAAGATGGTCACGCCGAACATGGCCGGCAGCCCCGATAGACTCTCGTCCATCTTCTCCTGGGTCGGTTGATGATACAGAAAGGCCACGCCGGGTATCTTGCCATAGGAGGCGCGAAGCCGGTCGAAAATCTGATCCACCGTATATCTTCGTTGGGAGCGGGAAACGAGCTTCATGACCATCTCCCCCCTGTTGACGCCTTCGATTTGAAATCCGCTCTCCGGCGAACCGGTGCGACGCTCAACGGTTTCTATGTCCGGCTGGGCGAGGGCGATACGCTCCAGGATATCGCCGATGCGATTACTCTCCTGCAATGATGTGCCCGGCGGCATGACGTATTCGATCAGAAGGGCGCCTTCGTCGATCGGCGGCAAGACGCGGATCGGTCCCAGCCAAGCGGCAAGCCCCCCTAATCCAAGCATCGTGACGCCCGCCAGCACCGTCAGGCCACGGTGCGAAAAGGCAAATCGGAGCGACTTGCGCAGGCCATTGTCGATACGGGTCAATAGCCATGAACCGATGGGGCTGCGTTGTTCGGCCGAGCCCGTGCGGCCGAACATCACCGGAACGAAAGTCAGGGAGACGATAAGCGAAGCCAGCAAGGCCACGCTGACCACCAGACCAAACGGCCGCACAAAAAGACCGGTGATGCCTCCGAGAAACAAGAGCGGCGCAAATGCGGCAACAGTCGTGAAGGTTCCGGAGGCATCCGGGCCCGCGATTTCCGCCGTCCCGGCCAGACTGGCTGCCGGCCGGTCTCCCGTTATCTTCAGATGTCGCACCACATTTTCGGACACCACAATGGCGTCATCGACCACCATGCCGACCGCCAGTGTGAGCGCCGAGAGGGTGACCACATTGAGCGTTTCACCAAAAACCTTCATCAGCGCCAGAGTTGCCAGCAGCGTGATGGGAATGGTCGCGGTGACGATCAAGGTCGCCCGAATTGTTCCCATAAAGAAAAATAACACGGCGGCGGCGAGCAGCGCGCCGGCAATCAAATCATGGAAAAGGGAATCTCGGGCCTCGACAACGATGTCGGACTGGTCATAAAACTTCCGAATCCGGGAACCCTGCGGTAGAAGCGTCCTGAATTCCTTCAGTTCCCGGTCAACCCCGCGGACGACATCGATCGTACTGGCATCGGGCTGCTTGAAAACAACAAACGAAACCCCAGGCAAGCCGTTGCCGTGCACCGTGTAATGCCGCGGTACGCGCCCGGGCTCCACTGTGGCGATATCCTTGAGAAAGACAGACTTGCTGCCATTCTCAACCACCGGCACCGAGAGGACGTCTTCAATGGTCTGGAGACGGCTGTCGCCGCGAATAAGGTACTCCCGCGACCCGCGGGTTATGAAACCGGCTGCCGCCACCCGGTTATTCCGGGCCAGCGCGGCTGCTACCTCGCTGATGGTCAAATGTTCATGGGACAAGGCCTCGGGGCGGATACGGACGACAAAGGCCGGTTCGTCACCTCCCAGCACTTCCACCCGAGAAACCCCTTCCACGCCCATCAGGCGACTGGCCAGATTCGATTTTACGGTGCTGCGGAGGTCGACCGGGTCTCCCGCGCCGTAAACCACGTAACCTGCAACCTCCTGAAGCGTGGTCCCGATGTTTTCCAGCCGCGGCTTTACGCCGGTCGGCAGATCGCTTTGAACCGACGACAGTTCCGCCTGGACAAGCTGCCGGGCGTCTGTCAATCGGGTACCCCATTCAAATTCTGCGGTTATCTGTGAAATCCCCTCGACAGAGGTGGAGGACACCCGCCGAACACCGGGAATTGCACGAATGCGGTCCTCGATGGGACGGGTGATGAGCAGTTCCATGTCCTCGGACGCTGTTCCGGGATCATGAGAAATAACATTTACCACCGGCACATCCAGCCCCGGAAACAGCCCCACCGGCAAATGCAACAGGGCGAAGACCCCGCCCCAGGCAACAACGACAATAAAGAGAATGACCGCGAAGGGATTGGCGATCATCAACTGGAGAAACTTACGCATGCTTTAATCCTGCACCTTGAACTGCTCATCGAATTTTCGGTAGAAAAGCTCGTAAGCGCCCTTGACGACCACCAACTGGTCCTGTTTCAAACCGGAGAGGACTTCGATCCAGCCGTCTTGCTCCATTCCTGTCTGGATGCCGAGTTGCTTATACACACCGTCTTTTCGGACGAATAAAAAAGGATGGTCCTGAGCGTCATAAACAACTGCCGATGCCGGCACCGCCAGAACGCCGGATCTCGATTCAGCCGTGATATCTCCCCCGACCGTCTGGCCGGGATTCAGTTGCGCGTCTATTTGCGGGCCTTCAATCCATACCGTCACCGCGCCAGTGCTGGAAGTTCGTGGGAGAACCTGCCGGACAGTACCTGTGACGGTCTGGCCTTCCTTCAAGCGAATGACTGCCGCCTTGCCTTGCATTTCGAGGTTCCGCGGAGGGAAAAGCGAAGCCTCGATTCTCAACCGGTCCGCATCAATAATGTCGCCCACAACCTGACCGGCGGCGACATCCTGTCCCACGCTGACCCGGCGGTTTGTAAAAACACCTTTCATGGGCGCTGTGATGACGCTTTGAATGCCCAGGGTTTTCAGGCTCAACCGCGCATCGCGCAGCTGCGCCTCCAGCCGGGCCCTCGCTCCTTGCGCCGCAGCCACCTGATCCTTGGTCGTCAACCGCGTTTTGAAGTTTTCTTCAAGGCGTGCAAGCGTTTCCCGGGCAAGTTGAACCTGTGTGACCAGGGATTCTATCTCGGCCTTGAGTTTTGCGCGCGCATCTTCGATTTGGGGTCCTCCCAGTCGCATCACCGACTGGCCCCTTTCGATAAGATGTTGATCCCCGGCATCGATGGCCTCGACCCGCCCTGCCACGAGAGCGGTCAGTTCGATGGAGGCCTGCGATTCCACCGTGCCGATCCAGGAGACTCGAAGTGTGAATGTCCGCAGAGTGGGAGGTGCGGTGCCGATCAGTGTTTGGGAGGTTGTCGGGGAATTGGGGGATGCGAGTTTTTCGGTGGCCGATCCCCGGCTTTTGCCAAATAAATAGGCCAATGCCACCAGTCCGATGATACAAACAACCACGGCAGGGACAATATATTGCTTGCGCTTCATTGTCTTTTCTCTTCAGATAACCGGAATTCGTCAACATCAAGCGGCAATCGTTTGTATCATACAGAAATTTTTCTAAAAATGAAAGTTCAACATGTAATGAACGCCGGCAGGCATTGTTCTATCGGGCATGTAAGTCTCCGCGGCCCTTATACTTCATCTGCCGATGCAGGACTTTTTGTCCGAATGCGGTAAACGGCATCCACCGGTAAAACGGCCACAATGCCGTCACCGGAGGCGCCGGTGTGGGCTACCGACATCAACCTCTCGACCAGTGGATCGACCTGGGCTTCGCCCACGAAGAGTACAATCCGCGCGTGCTCGCACATCCAGTCCCGCGAAAAGTAATTCGTATACTCCCCAAAGCCTTTTACCTGGGTCACCGTTATGCCTTTTACGCCGAAGTCCTCGAGGGCGCGTTCCACTTTTTCCAGATGGTCTTTCCTGATAATTGCAGCAACCTTTTTATACCCCATCATCGCCCCCGCTAGTGACAACAATTCATCGACTTGCCCTCGGTGGCCTTTCCCAAACGATCCAGATATCGATACCACCATTTGAAGTGCTTATGAGAGATGTTATGCATGTATTTCTTCGGATTCGCCTCGAATGCCCGCCAGCAGCCCTCGGCACAGAAAAAATACGTGCTGCCGTTGAAATTGCTTTGCCATCCGGCCTTTTCCGGATCGACCTCCATCCCGCACACGGGATCGATTGACCGGGTTTCGTTTTTATCCCTGGTTGCCATGATGTACCTCCTTTTTTTTAAATGAATACTTTTCGCTAAATTCGTTACTAACCTAACAAAAAGCAAATATCGTGCCGGCAACTGGGATTATGCTCTAACACACTGATAATTCATTTAATTAACACTTTAATCGGGTGACTGCCTCTGCAATTGCCAAGCAATCCGAACGTACCGCGAAAATACTGCGCACCGGAATATGCCTCGCATCCCCGGACTGCTGCTGTCATGAAATTCGGCGGGTTCACAGGGGGTTAGGGCCTCGGAAGAAAAGAATTATCCGAATATTGCGCCGGAATTCGGCCCGGATGCAAGGCGCTTCGAGGGGCGAATATCGAGCATATTCACCGCTCGGAGCAACGCTGCAGCCGGGCCGAAGGACAAGCAAGATTGGATAATTCTTTTTTTCCGAGGCCCTTATTCCTTAGCTGCCGCATCCCTGAAATCTCAGCGTTGGGATGCCAAACAGGGGATAGTTGCGATCCACATTTCCGATACCCAACCCCAGCTTTTCGACACTGCAGAACATCTGCAGGGCATCGAAAAAGTCGTTGAATCCGTAAGGGGCGACATCGTAATCGGCAAAGGCCATAAAACGGAGCTTCCGCGTGTTCATCAAGTCCGCCAAATGCCGATGCGTGACGGCGAGCAGTTGAATCCCCTCGGGGCCGCATCCGGTGTCCCGGGTAATCTGTTTTCGAAACATGCTGACGGTAATGGAAGGGAAGTACTCCCCGAACCTGAACTTGGCAAAATAAAATCCCTTGGGCCGGGGAAACGCCTCCGGCCGAAGGCGAAAATGGTCAGTTTGCGTAA
>JBECKW010000180.1:0-12070 GCA_040235505.1 Desulfobacterales bacterium | reverse complement strand
GCCACGATGCTGTCTTCCGCTTCCGGCTTGTCGTAGCGGGCGGGCACCAGTTCCGCCAGGCGCTTCAGGCTCTTTTTGATCCACTCGTTGTAAACCCCCCGAGAGATCAGCTCGAGATTGCTCTCGTGGACACTGATGGCCTGTTCTTCGAAGGGATATGCCTGCTCTTCGATGGCCAGATTGTACTGTTCCAGTTCAAGAGCGCTCAATCCCTTCGGGCGCTCGGAGTTCGTCAGGGATTTGCTGAAATGTTCGTATATTTCAGCCAGGTAGAAGGTCGCGGCGGCGGTGGTTTCGTCTATTTCGTAATCTGCGAGATTTGTAAATTCCTGCGTAGCTGTTTTCATCAGGTCCCGTTTCTTGCTCAGGTTCGTTTCAATCGGGTCCACCAGCTGGACGGCCACGAACTGTTCGTATGTCGACTGGGCCAGAACCAGGGCCGCTTTGGCCGCCAGATAATGCATTCGGGGCGTCCGGTCGGCACCTGCATCCTTGTCAACGGCAACGATTTGTCTGAGTTCTTTCAAATAAGCGTCTTGATCGTTTCCAGACTTCAGAATATCGGCGATTTTGTTTCTCGTTTCGACATTGAGTTCGAGCGGTTTGGGGAAGTTCTCCACATACCGCCGGTAGACATCTAGGGCGCGGGTATTGTCGCCGTCCTTCGCATACAATTCCGCTGCGATCTGGAGCGCTTCTCCCCTGACTTCGCTATCCTGGGATTCTCTTTCGATACGTTCGTATTCGCCCGCCGCCAGCGAGAGTTTGCCGGCCTCCTTGTAGACATATGCCAGCTTCTGGGTCACTTCGGGCTGCAGCTCGTTTTTCGGGAACGAACTTCGGAAGCCGGTCAGCACCTTGGCCGCCGAGTCCCACTCCTTGAGCTGAATCAGTGCCATGGCACCGTCGTATTCGGCGTTGGGCCTGATTTTCGAAGTCGGCGCCATCCGGCCCACCCGCAGGAAATTATCCGCCGCCGCGCGATAATCCTGGGCGTCCCTGGCCTGCTCGCCCTGTTTGTAAATCGAGGCTGCCAGGTTGTCGGTCAGGCCTTGCCGGGTCTCATCATCCGCCGGCAGAAGATCCAGGACTTTGAGGTAAGCGGCCTCCGCCTCGCTATACTGTTGCAGTTCGTAGGATGAATGGCCGACCACCAGCCAGGCTGCCCGGACGGTTTCCGAACCGGCGTTGGGGAAACCGTTCAGAAGCTTTCTCCCTGCTGCCAGCGCCTGATCGTACTCCTTCATATTATAGAGATCGTCCGCCGCCGCCTGGAGCACAATCGGCGCCTTCTCGTGCTCGGGGTATGTATCGGCGAATTTCAGTGAGCTTCGGACCGCTTCCCGTTTGACCCTGTCCTTGTCTTTCGGGGCGGCGGCTGATAGCTCTTTCCGATAGGCATAGACCGCCGCATAGCCCGCCTTGGAAGAATTTTCATTCACAGGGTATCCGTAGGCGGTCTTCTCGTACTCCACGGCCGCCTGCCCGAAGGCCTGGTTTTCCATCAGCAGATCCGCCAGGCGATAGTTGACGGACGGCGAATCGGTCTCGGTGGGAAAGGAGTTCAGAAACTCCCGGTACCACTGAAGCGCTTCTCTGAAATTCGTCTGCTTGTCCTTGGCCTGATGGGGGTCCTGGTAACAGGCATGGTAATAACTCGCCAGGTCGGTCAGGTTGGTTTTCAACCAGCCCAGGACCTCCGGACGCGACTCGGGCTCGAAATGCTTCCAGTATTCCGCTTTCAGGCCGTAAGTTTTGGCGAATGCCTTCTTGGATTCCAGAACCAGGCTGGGGAATCCACCGGCCGCATCGATTTCGATGATCCGCATGCTGAATTTCGGTGCCGCCTTGTGGAAGGGATTCCGGTCCACGAAGGCCTTGTAGGTTGCGCCGGCATCGGCATACCTTCGCTTGTCGAAGTAAAATTCGGCAAGCTGGCTGTATATACTGTCCTCATAACTTCTCTGGCCGTAGCGGGAAAAGTACTCCACAACGGAATCGGCGCCGCCGAGGTTTGAAAAACTCAAGCTGATGACGCGGAAGGTATCCTCCATCCGCTTGCGTTCCGTCTCGTCTTCTGTCTGCTCGAAGTCGTAACCGCTGGAGACCTTCTGGTCCAGAAGGGCAATGAATTTATGCAGGGCCTCTTCATACAGCTCCTGCTTATAGAAGGTCCAGCCGAGTTTATACAGGGCCAGTTCATAGTAGGAAGAGCCGACCCCCATCTGTACAATCTTCGAGTAGGCATCCTCGGCATCCAGGTACTTTTTGTGAGAGAAGAAGTATTCGGCGCGCCGGAATTGCACCTCATCGATGTAGCGGGAATCTGGATACTCACGGGTCAGCCGGTCCATGACGTCCATGGCTTCATCGATTTTTCCCAGTTCTTCGTATGCCCGGGACATCTGGTACAGCACCTGGTCGTTTTTATCGTACTGCGGGTAGTCCTTGAGGAGCTTTTTGTAAAGCGCGACGGCTTCGAGGGGCCCTGCCTTTTGAAGATCATCCGTCCCGTCCGCGACCCCGTCTGTTGTTGCCGTGACGGCCGGCTGCCGGTTTTGGGTGGCCCGCTTTTCGAAATCGACTTCGGATTCTTTGTTTCCCTGGCTGCCGCCAATGCTTCGAGCGGATATTTCTTCCGGCCCGGCGGCGGTCCCGGCCTTCGCCTGCGCCATCGGCTCAGGCGCCGTTAGTCCATTTGCAGGCGCCCGGTTCTTCGAGCCGGAGCCGGTGGCGGCAGTCTCCGTGATGGTGCCATATTCCTTCTCGATCTTCAGGTCGGCGAGCCGCCGGATGGCCTCCGGCGTCAAGGTGGAATCCGGCGTATCCTGCAGGAAATGCTGGTAACTCTCCATCGCTTTATCGATTCCATCTTTGAGCTTCTCTTCCTTGATCGCCACTTTCTGGGTGCGCAGCACCGCAATGGTCTCCCGGTCGGGCACTGTTTGGCAGGCGGCCAGTATCAGCGGCAGGCCCAGTATGAAGAATCGCATCCGGTTCATTTTTCCACCTTCTCCAGGGTCTGGGCCCGGGTGGCACGGTCATAACTGTCGGCCATGGCGAAACGTGCCTTGATCTGAAATTCCGCCAGCCGGTCGCGGCGCCGGCTCAGTTCGTTAATGGCCATGACTTCCAGCATATGTCCCTGGCGTGCCATCAATCCCTTCACTTTTTCAAGGGCCGCCTGAATCCTTATCCGCTGGCTGCGGATGGTATCTTCGTAGCCCTCATAGCTCTGGGTGGCGGCCTGCCGGGTGCGCACGAAAGCGTTATACTGCTTGTTTAAAAGATCGACCTCATGGTTCAGGTCCCGGAGATGTCGATACGCTTCGGTGAAGCGGCGGTTGTAATCCGTATAGATATTCCAGTGCAGCACCCCCCGAAGCCGTTTGATCCGGGCCTTGTCCGAAGCGGACAAGGCCGCGCCCTGCTGTTCCAGCCGGGAAAGCCTCACTCCTGCCAGCCGCTCCTCCGAGGTCGCCAGATAATCGGGCCTGGGCACTACCAGCATATTCTTGAGACGCTCCTGGATATGGTCCCGCTGCTCCAGCCGGAGACGCATCTGCGAATCGAGCCGTCGGAACTCCCGGTCGATGCCGGGAAGCAGGGGCTCGTAATAGGCCCGGCGCTTTTCGATGAGGTCCTCGAATGCATCCAGATCCCCTTCCCAGGTCGTCAGTTTTTTTCGCAATTCTTCCAGGTCAAGATAGTTCTTGAGCGATTCCTGGAAATCGTTGGAGGCCATCAATTCCAGCAGGTAATATGTCTCGGGGGTTTGCGGAAGCTTCCGCAGCTTGACTACCCAGTCGCTGTCCTGTTTGATCTCTTGCCTTACGAGGGCCTTCAGGAAATTGCCTTCCCGCACACTCTTGATGGAGGCATCGAGCTTGTCGATCTCGCTTCCGAACTTCGACAGCGCCTCGCCATACATGACGGCCGCCTTGCTGAATACGTTCAGCTTCCCGTAGGCGTATGGAACGGCAAGCATGGCTTCCTGCACCGATTCATCCGTGACCTGTCTTTCCACCAGGATGCTCCAGGGAACCAGTGCCTGATCAAACAGCCCCCGGGAGGCATCCGCCCATCCGGAACCCAGCAGGGCGCGGTTTGAAAAGGGACCTTTCAGGCGCACCCGGTCCAGTACCTGCTTTGCGCCCTCGAAATTCTTCTCGTCCAGGAATTTGGTGCCGAGAACCAGGTTCGATTTATCCTTGATGGCCATGGTGAGGTCCGTGGTGCCGTCGATCTGGCCGGTCTTGTCGAGGTATTCCCGTCCCGCCGTCTCGTCGCCTTCCTTGATCAGTGCAATCCCCAGGTTGTAGGTCGCAAACCCTTCATACTTTTCAGATCCCTGAAGCCCTTTTAAAATTCGTTCGGCATCGGAATAGCGGCTGTTTGCCATGAGAATCTGGGCCTTCAGGAACGCCAGGTCATCCCGAATCTCCGCCGGGATCGTACCGTTGATCTGTCCGATGACGTCCAGGGCCTTGGCAGGCCGGTTCTTCTGGAAGTAGATCCGGGCCAGGCGGTAAATCGCTTCGTTTCGCACCGGTTCCGAGACGTTGCCCTCGATCACCGCCGTAATGGCGTGGCCGGCACGCTGGTGCATCCGGTAGGCAAGTTCGAAGTCACCGACGTCGAACTCCGCCTGGTTGACGTGGTAGTGGAGGGTGTCGAGTTGGGGTTCGTCGAGTCCATGGTAGAGCGCAAGCTCGGTGTCGAGCCGGGCGATGGCGTCGAACCAGTCTCCCTGATAGGCACTGTACAGGGCCTCTCCGAAATAGAGGTCTCTCAGTTCCCCGGGAGCAATGGCACTGGTACCGGCCGCCGCCGAAGAGGCTGTGAAAATGAGGCATGCGAGCAGGGCCGGCCACCCGGGCAGGCGGCGTATGATGCGATATGTCAAACGAATACTCATTTGCCGACTAATCCTCCAGGGTGATTCCCCGGGCCGTCAGGTTCACTTCCACGATCTTGGGGCCGACATCCTTGTTGATCTTGAACTGCGCCTCGCGCTGCAAATCGCCGCCACCCGCGGTCTTGCCTTTGAACGACACCTGAAGATCATGGTCTCCGGTGCGGATATTGCCGGTATAGATCCGCTGGACGCCCCCCTTTTGCAGGGCCTCGAGTTCCTTGAACGTGTAGATGTGGGTCGCGACCGGTTTTCCTTCCAGTTGTACTTCCACCGAATCGAGACGGAACGTTTCTCCTTCCGCCAGCGATACAAAGACCGCCACCTCGGTATTGGAGGGATACAGCAGCTTTTCTTCCAGCTGGTTGAGCTGCGCGGCGATACTCAGAACATCGCCCTTGATGTCCTGGACCTGTTCGTCCAGTCCCTTGATCTGTTCTTTGGACACTTCCTGTGCCCGGGCCGCGAAGCTTCCCGTCAGGAGCAAAAGCCCGATGATGATGAATCTTGAATGAATGCGCATAATGGTCACCCAACATTTTGAATTGACTCTCTTGTTAAAGCATTTCATAATTTGGTGATGCCTCCTTCACCCCATCCAATCCCCGGCCGATCTACATCTTTCCAACCAGGTTGATAAAAAATCCCTGGTGCCGGTAATCCAGCTGGGTCAGGTCGTCGGAAAAATCGCTGAAATTGTAGCCGACACCCGCCTTGAAATGATCGCCGAGATGATAGTAGATGGCTCCCAACACGCCGTCCCGCCGGTCTTGGGCATCGGGAAGCTCCAGCCTGCGCACTTCCACCAGCGCGTCCCACCGCCTGATGAAATGCCAGTCTCCGCGAAGCACATACAATCGGGCGCGGCTGTCGAAGTATTCCGGGTCCTCCCGGTCCAGGGCCATCTGGCCGAGGCGGTAGGCGACCTTCCCCCCCACGGTCCAGCGCGAGGTGAGGTCATACATCACATCCACCGCCCCGATATGGCTGCGCTGGAGATAGTCCGCCGCAGACCCGCTGCCGCCCAGCTGATCGTCGGCCGGGACGTTGAAGAAATAAGTGTATTTCAGCAGGGCGTTCAGGCGATCGTTATGGACGGGGCGATAGGCATAGCCCATGACCGCTTCCGTATAATCGCCGCTGTAAGACTGCCCCAGGGAACTTTCGCTTTCGGAATGATTGAATTTCCCGATCAGTCGCCAGTCGGGAGACAGGCGGTATTCGAAACTGTTTTTGAAAAGCCAGGAGGTGCGTTTGGAATAGCTGGTATCCGGTTGCTGGGTATCGTCGACCCGGCACTCCATGCCGCTGGCGATTTTGAGCCGATCGAACCCGTAACCGGCATTCACGCTCAGGGCCCTGCGTTTGATCTTCGCGGCCGTCTCATAATCCTCCAGGGTACCGAAATCTGCATCGGCGCCGAAATTGAACCGGTCGAAAGGAGCCAGTTGCACGCCGGCGGCGTGGGTCAGGCCCCGGGGCACGTCCCCGTAAGCATATCGCTCTTCGACGTAAACGCTCGCACTGTCGGAATAGCGTGTCCGGAAACCGGTGGCCATGTTGCCTTTCCGGGCGCGAAGACCGTTGTCGGTTCGCTCGTTTTCGACGGTATAGTTGAGATACAGGGTGGTCCGGTCGGAATACAGGTGTTCGGTTCCCAGTCGGCCGGCGGTCCCAAGATCGCCGTCCGACACCTCGCCGTTCATGCTGAACCGGTCGGTGATCCGAATGCTGCCGCCGGCCCCGACCCTCCCGTTGTCTTCCCGGTTGCCGCTCTTATTCACGGTCTCCTGGGTAAAGCCGTAAGCGCTCCAGCGGGCCTGGGAATCGTACGCCAACCGCATCACCGCATCCGTCCGGTCACCTTCCTTCTGGGTCGCCGGAACGACTTCCGAGTGGTCTTTCCGGCTGTCCTGGCGCACGCCCGAACTCAGGGTCCAACGCGCCCCCATCCGGTAATCGGCATCCAGCTCGCCGGATTGGGTTTCGAGCCCCTCGGCCTCATCCCGGCTGTCGAGCTTCAGGTGCGTCCCCAGACGGTCGGTGACCGCCACCTCAGCGGTGACGCCGTATTGGCGCAAATCCTGGTCCGTGGTCAGACCGGGGGCCGAATAACCGGCTTCGAGGTCCTGTCCATAAACCGTGACCCGGCCCCGCCCTTTCTTGAAAAGATCCTTCAGACCGATGCTGGCATCCACGCGATAGGCTGACGCCTTTGCATCGGTGGTGTCAAAGGCATCGGCGGTTGAAAAGTTGAAGCCGCCGTCGGAAGAAGTTGTGGACACCAGGCCGGGGCCCTCGCTTTTCCCTGTCTCAAGCTTCAGCCAGGACTCGGAGGACTTTCGCAGGGTCAGATCCGCTCCTCCCAGGTTGTTTTCGATATCCGCTTCATTTTCCTGGCTTGCGGTCAATCCGATCTTGACATGGTCATCCAGCCAGTAATGCACCCGGCCGCCGGTGACCATCGTGTCCGGCTCGGAAAGGCCGGGGGTGTATTCATAGCGCACCACCAGAAAGACCGGGTTGCCCGAAATGGACCCGCTGTCCACCAACAGACTGTCGTCCGCTGTTGCAGCCAGAGGCTTGGTCAAAAGGAGGCGCCCCTGAAGGTAGTCGATATCGTAATCGAGCACCGACGTCAGGTCCTTGACCCCCAGCACGATCCCGGAGTCCTTGTCGCGGACCTCGATTCTTACGCGTTCGGAACCTTCCAGGATATCCTGGCGCCGCAGGAAATAGAGGGAGCCGCTCGTTCCCCGGAATTCATCGCGCCCCGCCACGGTTCCCGGGTCCGCGGCAAACCCGTCCACAAGGAGACGCGGCTCGCCGAAACTGGTGGTGCCGAGGGGCTGAAAATGCAGGTTGGCGCCGTAAAGCCCGCGGTCCACCTGCGTCAGGTCCGTATCGGTATAGCCGATCTTGAAATTGCCCCAGAGCCCGTAGGTCTCGTCTTTCCGGGCCTTGACATAGAACTTGCCGTCGGTGGGGGCGTCTTCCGTGACCGTCGCGTCATCGCCGAAGGTCGGATAATGGGTGTCCGGGTCGATCCGGCGGAACAGGGCCTCGGGGGACTTGTCCAGGAAATTGGAGAAAATCTCGTCCAGGGGGCCTTCGCGGGTATCGGCACTGGCGGTGAGCGACCAGCCGTTTTCGAATTTGCCGTTGGAATAAAACGCCAGTCGTCCCTGGACATCCATATCCTTGCTGTATTTCTCGTTATCCGGCGCCACCAGATCGGCCGGCCCGTCGGTCTTGTTTCCGGACACGGTCAGATCGGCAATACCCACCGTGAACCAGTCGCTTTTTTTCAGTTCCAGATCCCGGAGAAACAGTTCCCCGTTGCCGTAAGTGTCCAGAACGGCCACCTCGACCGTATTCATGCCGGCGGGAAGGATTTCTTCAGCCACGAAACGACCCTGGTCGTCCACGGGAACACTGTAGCCGGCCAGCCATACGTCGTGACCCTTGGGAATCGCGGAGCCCCGGGCCTGGACCGAGCCGCCGCTCAAAGGGATATTCCGGAAGGCGATCCGCGTTTCTCCGTACCCGGCCAGAAGTTCCCGCCGGTAATCGCTTTTTGAGGTGGACGGATCGATGTTGTCCAGAACCCACAGCGGCTGGGGAAGGGTTTCGTCAAAAAGCCCGTTTTGACCGTATACCCGCACCAGGTATTGGAGCTTGATCCCCGCTGCCCCAACCGAATCGAATTCGGGTTGCCACTGGGCCATGCCGTCGGCGTCCATGGGAAGGACCGCGATCGGTGTGTCCCGTGTGGATTGCGTTTCCTTGAAAATCCGCACCTCCGCCCGGTCGATGAAACTGCTGTAGTTGGTATACAGGCGGAAACGCACCAGGTTCTCGGCAAAGGGCGTATCGGCCAGATCCTGATACCGGATGCTCCTGGGCCAGGCGGTCACATTCAGGCGCGGCTCCAGCGTCAGGCTGTCGAGTTTGAATTGAATCCGGGCATTTTCAAGGGCCACATCCGTACAGCGTTGAATATCCGAACTGCACTTGCCGGGGTCATCGATGGGCGTTCCGTCCACCGTGATGCGCATGAGATTCAGTGCAAATGGGTCGGCCGGCGTCACCTCACGGGTAATGGGGGTGACCTCGACGCCCTCGTAGTCATCCAGGGCGACCAGTTCATCGTAAACCACCTGCACCTGGACGCGCGATACGTCGGACTCCACAAACCCGGTGTCCACCACATCCTCTGACTGAACATATCCCCGGCCGTCGAACTCGGTCTGCTCCTGGGAAAGCCCCATTTCCTTGCTGACCGCTTCCATGGCGCGACGGGCCCGGGCCATGGAGAGTCCGATATCGTCTCCGTAGACCGCGGCGGTGCGCCGGTCCAGCCGCCGGTTGGCGGTATATCCCACAAACCGCAGGCGGACATGGGTCTTGTCGCTGACCTCGTTCATCATTTGCCGCAAACGGTCGGTATACCCCTGCGGCAGGACCGGGGCACCGTTTTTGAACAGAATGGGATCGATACTGCCGCTCGGCGAAATGTAGACCCGGGTGACGGTTTCCGCGCCGGCGGCATCCGGGCAGATCTGGGGCTCATCGGGCAGGTCCTGCAGGGGATCATCGTACCAGAATTCCACCTCCACGCGCCGGTTCAGCGCCCGTCCCTGCTGGCTGTCGTTTCCGGCCAGGGGTTGGGTCGCCCCCCTGCCTTCACTTAGAACCGCGTCATTGGGCAGGCCTAATGCGTCCTGGACAGCCAGCGCCACCCTGCGGGCCACCGCCTTGGAAAGCCCGAGATGATTGCCGTATATGCGCTTGTCCCGACCCTCCAGCGGCAGGTTGTCGGTGTAGGCGATGAACTTGACCACCAGATTCTGTTTGTCGTTCAGGTTGATGAGCGACTGCTGGACCTGCTTAATAAAACTTTCCGGTACATCCAGCATATCCGGATCGTAATGAAGGGGGAGGATCAGGTTCTTCACCCGGGCACGATGGGAGGCGCCCTCCTTGTATCGCAGTTTGCAGACGGTTTCGCTCCTGCAGATCTTGACACGTTTCACTTCCCTGGGCACGGTCACTTCTTTCTTGACGGTCTTTTCAGTGACTTCATCGTACCAGACCTCCACTTCCACGCGCCGGTTGAGCTGTCTCCCGGCTTCGGTGGCGTTGCTGGCAACCGGCTGGCTGTCGCCCATCCCTTCATAGGATATGGCTTCGGGGGGCAGGTTGAGCATCCGCTGGCAGTACTCGGCGGTGGTTCCCGCCCGCTCCTTTGACAGGCCCACATTGTCGCCGTATTTCGCCTTCAAGGCATCGCTGAGGGGCAGGGAATCGGCATGGCCGATAAAATGCAGCCGCACGTTCGTTCGGCCGCGCATACTGTCGAGCACCTTCCGCAGGAGCTTTAAATAATTATCCGGGATTTCCGCTTCGCCGAGCCCGAAATGAATCGGCGGCACCAGGTTGTCGAGCTTGATGGTTTTCACTTCCTGGACAGTGACATCCCGCATTTCCGTCAGATCGCCCTCGTTCTCCTGAAATATGGACGGGTCATGAATCCATGGCGTGAAGGGCTCATCCGCGGGAAGGTGCTTCTCGAGGGCATCTCCCGTGTCCAGCGAATCCGTCACATCCGAAGAAGAGGCCTTGGCCCCGGACGCAAAAAAGAAACACAGCCACAGGGCGACGAAAGCACGCAAGCCCGCACCCGACCGAAGAGAATGTATCAGATGCCCATATATGCAGGAAAACGACATGGCTTTCATCATCATGCTGTCAATGACCCGCGACCGGGGCTCCCCGGCGCCAGAAGACTTCCGTTTCAATCGTGAGTTGGTACCCGCCGCCCGAATTCTTCCAGCGGCGGCTGATTTCTTTTTTCAACGCGTCGAGCCGGTGCTGCACCAGCCCTTGCTTTTCCACATCCCCCAGGTACGACAGGCGGAGAATGGAGGGTGCTTTTTTCAGCTCTTCCAGCAGTTGGTCAATCCTGGAGGTCCATTGCATCCTCAGATCGCTGGTGCCCGACTCAAAGGCGCCGTCGGCGATATCGAGGCGCACCACCCGGTGGATCGCCGCGCCGAATTCAAAACGCATCATCTTGCCCCGCGTGGCCCGCTGGACCCGCGGATTTTCCGTTGTCAGCCGATAGCCGCTCGGCAGGCTTCGCTCGTCCAGCTTGAGGATAAAGTTGCTGCCCTGGTCCTCGTCGGGTACGGCGGCGCAGGTGAAATGGAATCGTCCGTACTCGTCCGAAGTGGCGATCAGCCCCCGGGCCGTTACCACGCGAACCCCGGGGAGGCCGTCTTCGCCCGCATCCTGCCGGCCGTTCAGGTTGTGGTCATCGAACACCTTGCCGATTACATCGGTGCAATCAAAATCCGGGTCCGGGACCACCATTACCGTGGCCGTGGCCTCCTCCGAAGCGGCGGTATTCATGGCGGTGTTCAACACCTGGGCCCGGTTGACGTACTCGCCTTCGGAAACACCGGAGCCCACCACCAGGAGCAGCCGAAGGGTGTGGCTCCCGTTGACCTGGAGTTGGAGGCCGTCCCAAACAAGCTGCCGCCCGTTCACACTCGGTTCCACCGGTTCACCGTCCAGCCGGGCGGACCCCGCCACATATTTGAAGCCGGCCGGCATGCGGTCGAGGATCCCCATGTCATAAAGCGGCACACCGTACACGTTGGTGATGGTGATCGTGTACGGCACCAGCGCCCCCCGGGTCACGTCCAACATCGATGACGTCTTGGTGATGGACACGGCCCCGTTCAGCACCGGATCGATGGGGATGGGGTTGTTGAACACCTGGCTGTGACCGGGAATGAGCCCGTTATCGAGCAACAGGTTGAGATAATAGCGGGTGCCGTCGCTTCGCGGTGCTGCCGACAGCGGCGGCACGCCGGCATCGGGGAGCACTTCGCAGTACTGGTCCGTGGCCGTGACGGCATCAACCGAACTCCCCGGGCAGTCCGGAACGGAGAAAGGCTGGGTGGTCGCGTCGGTGGTGGGAGGGATGACCTGTGAGGGCATCGCCATGTAACCGGCGGCCGGCGGCGTCACCTCGATGAGATAGGCGCCCCCCGCCGGACAGGCGGCATCGCTGAAGTTCAGGTCGAACTTGTAAAAACCGTCCTGGGCGGTGACTTGATTCTGCTGGGCCGGGTCATCGAAGCAGGT
>JBECKW010000177.1:0-3900 GCA_040235505.1 Desulfobacterales bacterium | reverse complement strand
CCATGGCCCTTTCAAGGGTTTTCTCGGTTCTGGACATCATGCTGACCTGGTACCCGGCGTAGGCAAAGGCCTGGGCGATGCCGTGGCCCATGGTGCCGGCGCCGATAACGGCCACCTTCTTGATGTCTTCCATCTTCAGATTATTTTTTATGGGAAGTGTCGTCATTTTTATCTCCATTCACTCACGTCGTTTTTGTTTTCAGAGCGGCTTGAGTCCCAGGAATTCCCGGGCTTCCGCCGGCGTCATGGGCTCCTTGCCAAGCTCTCTGGCAATCCGGACCGTACGGGCCACAAGCTGTGCGTTGGTGGCTTTTACGCCCTTGCTGTAGTAGATGTTGTCTTCCAGGCCCACCCGGACGCAACCGCCCATGAGCATGCTCAGGGTGGTGATGGGGAGCTGATCCTGACCCACGGCGGCACAGTTGAAGATGGCGCCATCCGGGAGGAAGTCGAGCATGGTGGTCAGGACTTTCGGGGTAGCCATCAGGGCGCCCTGGTAGCGCATACCGAGCACGAGGTTGATGCAGTAGGGAGGCTCCACCAGGCCTTTTTTAAGGATGTCGTTGACCTCATTGAACATAGCCAGATTGTAGACTTCCATTTCCGGCTTCACATTCAGCCGTTTCATTTTGCCCAGGAAAGTCTCAATTTCATCGGGCAGGTTGCAGAAGGGAATCCCCTTATACTGGCCGGAAAGACGCATCAGGGACCCCATATTCAGGGACGCCATTTCAGGCTCGGCATCGAGGCACTCGATGCGCTGTTCCTGGGTCAGGTTGGGGCCGCCACCGGTGCTGAATTGAATGATGGCGTCGGATTTTGCCCGAACTTTCTGTTTGATTTCCTTGAAAACTTCCACATCGGAGGTATTCTGGCCATTTTTATCCTTGCCGTGAATATGGCAGATGGCGGCGCCTGCCTCGACACATGCCTTGGCGGTGTCGGCGATTTCATCGGGGGTTACGGGTAGATCGGGATGTTGCTCCTTGGTGACCAGCGCACCGGTCATGGCTACGGTGATAATGATCTTGTCTTTCGGTAGTGCTTTAAACATGTTGTTTCAGTCCTCCACAAAATCTGAATAAGTCAAAAGGTCATGTCATGTCGATAGTTTAAGCGATTGTTTTAAACATCTGTTTATTCAACTATCTGTTTATTTCAAACGTTTGTTTAAAAGTCAAGTTTTTTTCGCCGGGATTTTCAGGAGAGAAGGGGCGGTGATTCAAGGACCGCCCCGGATGTGGATTCAGTCATTTCACTGAAAAAACGATGGGTCGGAACTGAAAATAAAATACCGTCGAGGCGCGCCGGACTTGTGATAAAAATATCAAAGCCGTTTTTCCCGAAGCAGTCCGGGTTCATTTCCCGGAGGCTGCGGGTGGAGGAGGGGCACCGCCGGGTGCGCCTCCTGAGGGGACGCCTCCTACGGGGGGAGACCCTGTCGGTGCCCCAGGCGGGATGCCGCCACCAGGAACGCCGAGAAGAACGCCGCCGGGACCTCCGGGCCGGATGCCGCCCCCCGGTATCTGGGAGCCGAAACTGGTGGTCCAGGGGTCGTAAAATTCTGTGTCGGTGAATTTCGCGCCATCTTTAATGACCTTGGCATAGGCCTTGGCCAGATCCGAAGCGGAAGAAGTCCAGCGGACATTCAGCCTGAAGGAGTTTTCCAGTCCCTCCATGTCTTTTGCGTCATACCCGCTTTCGAAGGCACTTTCGACGACACTGAGGGCATCCTGGGATTCGACTCCCGAGCGTGCCATGGTTTTCATGATCCGAACGGATCTCTTGCTGAGTGCATCGGCGCTTGACCGGCGCATGTCTTTCGCTTTTTCCCGAAGCGCTTCCGCAACCTTATGGATATCGTTCGCATCGATTCCTGCGGCCATGCATTCCGCAATTTCCTTGGTCATGGTCTCGATGTGGTCTTCATCAACGGCCAGTATTTTGGCGTAGGTGCTGGCGGTTTCATATCGCGCCCTGACCTTTTTCATGGCCAGGATGATTTTATCCGGCTGTACGTCCTTGGCGATGCCCTCGTTCAGCTTGTCCATGATCGGATCTTCCGGCAGCTGCTGTTTTTTTGCCCTTATCAGGACGTTATAGGCCGAAAGTATCTCATCCTTCTTGAAGTCTGCCTCCAGCATCCGGTTTGTAACTTTTACAACATGGCGCTTTTTGACCCCAAGCTGGATAATCTGCCGGGCGCCTTGTTTTATCTGCGTCGATGTGTCGGCCGGAAGCTTGTCGTCCACATAGTCCGCAAGTAAAGAACTCGGGGCGAAGAAGCACAGAATGAATATAATCAAAAAATACTTTTTCATGACTCTCTGTATTACACCGACATGAACAGAATCGAATTCTCCCCGCCGAAATCGTCCCGTTCCTTGGCCATTACGGTCGGATCGGCGATTCGCTGATCCTTTTCCAGAATAAATGAATATCGGTTCTCGCCTTTCGGAACGTTCAGCTCGATTTGCCAGTAGCCGGTGGAACCGACCTTTTTCATGGGCAATACCTGCCAGTCGGTAAAAGTTCCTGAAATATCTACGCTTTTTACATTCGGCTTATAGATGACAAAGCGATAGGGGACCGTGTTTGCGGGGGCTGCCGAATGAAGCTTGAGCACCAGTAAGAGAATCACCACTGCCATGGCGCCGGCCGATGTCAGAAACGCCAGGGGCCTGATGGTTGGCAGGGCCGGTAGACGGAACCAGTTTCGTTTCTTTTCGAAATGAGGTGCCGGGACGCGAAGGTCAATCCCTTGACTCAGCATCTGCTCCTGTTCGAGCAGGGCAAGGGACTCTTCGTAAATCTCGTTATCCTCACGAATTTTTTTCAAAAACTCAATTTTTTCTTGGAGTCCCAGTTCGTTATCAATAAACATACTGATAAAGTAATTCATTTTGACACTCCTGACTGCAAAATTTTGCGTAATTTTATTCGGGCCCTGTGCACTTTCACCTTCACATTGCCCTCGCTGATGTTAACGATGGACGCAATCTGTTTATAATTAAAATCTCCCGATAATACCAATGCCAGTATTTCCCTCTCGTCATCTTCCAGTTGTTTCATCGCCGAAAGCACCTGCGCATACTCCTGCTTGATTTCGAGGATCTCCGTCGGATCCTCCGACCGGGGTTCATGCGTCTGGTCAAATTCCACATGCCGGGCGGCTTTTCGTTTCTGGTCCAGAAAGTCGTTGCGCGCGATGGTGTACAACAGAGAAACATTTCGTGTATTATCAGCATATTTTTCAAAATACCGTGTGAAACTCTCCTGCATTATATCCATCGAAAGATAATAATCTCCACTGATCCGCAACAGATATGAAAAGAGCTTTCCGTGCTGCTTTTCATAGAAAATTCTGAACTCTTCCATTTGCTTACATTACGTCCCAGCGGATAGAAAGTTACACTGAAAATACATTGAAATAAATATGGTTTTTAAAGATTTTGGGCTTCGGTGGTGTCAAACGGTTGTTTCGTCATGCCGTTCGACGCCAGTCGTCCTCTTCTACAGTAGAGTCGGGCAAAACACAAGAGAGCCGGGGATGTGGTAGGTATGTTTGTATTATTGTTTACATTGACATTTACATTGTGCGCGGGTAGGGTTGAGATAGTGGTTCACAATGAAGGAGTGCCTTGAGTGCACTTGAGTGCGCTAGAGTGCCTTGAGTCGTGGAATCGTTTCACTCTGTCTTTTTATAAAAAGGCAGAATACATTAACTCAAGGCACTCTATGAACTCCAGGCACTCAAGGCACTCCTTCACAAAGTATTCCTTCAAAACTATGGGCACTTACCGTCATGGAACGTTTCATCATCCATCTGAATGTGGCCGATTTTGCGGTGGCCGTGGAGCGGGGGCTGGACCGAGGGCTGGCGGGGCGGCCGGTGATCAT
>JBECKW010000217.1:0-19081 GCA_040235505.1 Desulfobacterales bacterium | reverse complement strand
CGGGAAAATGGTCTCAACTCAATCACACATGGCGCTTTGACATCACTGCCAATACGTCCGTTGTTTTTATGGCCGAAGCCTATCATCCCGCAAACACCGAAGGGGATGATTTTGTTTTTGCCTACTCCACGGATAATTTGGTGTTTACGGATATGTTCACGGTAACCAAAACAACGGACAATGATGCGTATCAAAGCTTCGCGCTTCCTGCCGGCGTTTCCGGGACGATTTACATCCGGGTCACCGATACGGACAATACCAGGGGAGAAACTGCGATTGCGACCCTCTACGTCGACAGCCTGCTGATTCGGACTTCCGGATCTCCCATGGCGCCGGGCGCAGCTGCCAACCCTGATCCTCCAGACGATGCCGGCGATGTGGCGCTGAATGTTTCGCTGTCATGGACCGCCGGGGCAGGAGCCGAGCGGCACGATGTTTATCTCGGGACCGTCTCCAACAGCCTTTCCCTGGTCTCTACTACCGGCCAGACAGAGACCTCGTATTCGCCTGATACGCTGACTGAAGACACCACCTATTACTGGCGGATCGATGAAGGAAACAGCGTTGGAACGACTACTGGTCCAGAATGGAGTTTCACCACTACAGGTGGCGTCTGCACCCCTTCAACGGTTTATGTCGATTCGATTGTCATCGATACGATTAAAGGCAGTGCCGGAAAATACTTTGGGAAGGCTACGGTAACTATTCTGAACGATTGTGGAAGTCCAGTAAGTAACGCTGATATAACAGGTCATTTTACAGACGATTTCAGTGGCGAAGATCAGATGACAAATACAAGCGATCAAAACGGTCAGGCTGTGTTCACAACCTCTACAGATCTCAAAAAGCCAACATTTTCCTTTGAGGTGACAAATGTAGAGGCTGCAGGTTTGACTTATTAGGCACCCTGATCACTGAAAAAATGAGACAAGAAATTTTTACCGAAGTTCAAAAACTACCTGTCGGAGGTGCGAAATGTCACACCACATCGTTCGCCGTCTGGGTGTACTTCTGGCCGTTACCTTGATCATAATGGGGCTTTTCAGCTGGGCAGGGGCCGCACCGAAGCGACCTGTCAAACCACCCCCGGAACAGGACTCGTTTACCGATCATCTGCAGTTTTATGACACCTCCCGCTGGATGAAAGCCGACGGCTGGACGAACGGTTCACCCTTCGACAACGCATGGCTGGCTGACCATATCAGCTTTGCAGATGGAAGTATGGTGATACGGCTCGACGATGAGGGAGCGCTGGGAGAACCCTATTCTTCGGGAAACTATCAAAGCCTCGGCTTTTATGGTTACGGCTGTTACGAGGCGGGCATGAAACCTGTGGCCGGGTCGGGGACGGTAACCTCTTTCTTCACCTATGCCGGACCTTTCGACAACGGCGGAAACGGAAAACACAACGAAATCGACATCGAATTTCTCGGGAAGAACACCAAGAGCGTTCAGTTCAATTTCTTCACCAACGACGATGAATTCGCTTCGCACAACGAATCTGTATACGGCCTCGGTTTTGATGCTTCGGGGGGATTCCACGTCTATGGCTTCAAGTGGACTGCGACCGGAATCGAATGGTACGTGGATGGCGAGCTGGTATACTCTGTCGCAGATACACCGGAAAATCCCACACCGAAGACAACCGATTCCTTGCAGAAGATCATGATGAACCTGTGGCCGGTTGATGATTCTGCCGAAGGCTGGGCCGGTATTTTTAATTATCAGGAGCCACTTAATGCAGAATATGAGTGGGTGCGTTTCACACGTGGAGAGGAATGCGAAATGGGACCGCCCCCGGAACAGCCCCTGCCACCCGGAGACGATAATCCGGATTTGCTATTGGTAGCAGATATTACACTCAGTCTCGTATCCCGCGACACCCAGATTGTTGCCCGTGTTTTGGTAGTTGACGGCATTGGTCAGCCTGCAGTTGGTGCCACCGTGAAGGGGGCTTGGTCTGGTGTCATAACCAAAGGCGACACGAGCCGCGTTACCGACGCCGACGGATTGGCGACCTTTTATTCGGCCAGGTCAAAGACAGCTGGAGCGGTTGAATTTTGCGTTACTGATACTGCTCGGGCCGACTCAACGTATAATCCGGACGCGAATCTGGAGACCTGCAATTCTATTGAAAAATGAGCCTATCGTAAGTTGAGTCAGATAGCCATTTAGTCATGCAGGAGATTCAATCCAATTGATAGTATAGAGGGAGACGGACAATGAAGCTTAAGACAATCGCAGGGCTCATAATTCTTGGCTTGGCACTCTTTGCTGCCAGCGCTAGCGCTTTGACTTATGACTGCAATGGGATGCCTGAATGGAAACGCCAGACCTACTACTTGGTAGGCGCTCAAGTACAATACCAGGGAGTCGCCTATGAAAACACGGGGGAACCTTCCAAGCGCGATTACCCCGACGAAGGATTTCCGTGGAGTATCCTTGGCGACTGTGAAAGCACCGGTGGCGGTGGCGAGGAGCCCGTTGAGCCTCAGGATATATCCATTTTCGGCGCCTGGCATTGCAGCAACGACTATTGCACCTGGGCCAGCGTTCGTGACATGGAAGAATTCGACGAGAAAAACCACTGGCTAATCGACCGCGGTGACGGTAAGCCAAGCGTGAACCTGGTGGTGCTCAGCTTCGTGCATCCGCTGAGACTACTTCACCAGACAACCGATGAGCAAACTCTAAATGGCGTTCCAATAGGCATGACTCAAGAAGTGGTGGACTACTTCAAGGACCAGGGAATTCGCGTCATGCTCTCGATCGGCGGCATCACCTACGTCGACGCATGGAACCAGGCCTTGGCCGAGGATGCCTGGCAACTGGGCTTGAATGCGGCTGCAGTGGCAGGTGATTTGGGAGTCGGTATCGAGATCGACTATGAGGATAACAGAAATCCTGACCTCGACGGCCTCCAGGACTTCATCGATGCCTATCGCTCCGTTTATTCTTACGATGAGACCGGCACCGACCCAGCCGCCCGACTGACCATCGACCTTGCGGCCGGCGACCGCTGGCTGATCGCCCTGACCGAGCGTGCCACTGAAAAGTGGCTGAAGACCGACACGCCTGTCCTCGACTACGCCAATGCCATGGTCACGCCGCGGCAGGTGACCGCAGACGAGGCCATTGCCAACTGGCAGGAGCACATCGATGGCAAGCCGCAATATGACCCGCCGATTCCGCCGCTGGCACCGGCCAAGCTCACCGGCAGTCTCTGGCTTACCGGAAGGAAGCCGGCACCCGAGTGCGTGGACTTCAGCAAATCGCTGCAGTACCCCAACGCCACCGGAAACTACGTGCAGACGGTCGTGCCCAGCGGCGCTGGAACCACACCCGGGATGCTTGGCTATATGTTTTGGGCCGCTGAATGCGAGGGGACACGAACGGCTTGCACGACGCCGGAATACAACAACACCTGCGAGGATGGCATGGGAGAAGCGGCGGCGTCCTACGGCATCCCCATCCCAATGCTGCCGCTGAGGCAGAATTAGAGCTTAGGAAACCATCATGGATCGCAGGAAAGACCGATCCTGTGAGATGAATCGTATCACAATATTTGAGGCTGTATGGCTACAGGTTATTGATAGCGAAACTCAAATTGAGATCCGCAATTATAAATATGCAAAAGAATATTTTTTCGTATGTCTCGCAATAAAACGTTCAAGCGCCCCCTCTTGTTCCGGGGTAAGGGACAAAAACCGACCAGCGCACCGCCTGATCACCACTGTGCTCCCTTGCGGGCGTGGCATCACCTCATTGGAAACAATCTCAAAAGGAAGGTTTTCCGTAATGTGCCCATAATAGGAGAGCAAAATCCCCAATTCATCTATTTGGGTGGGCGCCGATTCAAAATCCTCCAGGTAGCTGAAGGAAATACCGGACCTACTCACATCGATGACCTTTCCGATAAATGTGAATGACGATGCGCTGTATACGTAGGCGTCGCTTTCAACCTTGAACCGTTCCTCCACTCGTCTCTCGATCATCCCTGGTCCTTTGCTGCTAAGGCTTTTGTAAGATTCCCGATCTCCCGTCTGGTTTGCTCAAGGCTCCCTGGTTCCTGTATTATGGTCAGAAAAGTCCCTTGAACTCGTTTGAATATATAATCAGCAACGACTATGCCGAAATCGGCTTATTTCTTAAATACACTAAATTTCGGTATGTTAATCAGGATAGCGGTGAGACGAGAGAAATGAGGTGAGGAATAAATAGGCACAGTTAATGACAAAAAATCGACAATTGGTGATATTTTATACAGGACGGTTTTATTAGCGTGAGATGAGGCCCTTTATATTCACAGATCTAAAAAAACCAACAAGGGAGGATAAAAATGCCAATCTACCTGGTACAACATGGGAAAAGCCTTCCTGCGGAGGCAGATCCCGAAAAGGGCTTGTCCGAAAAGGGGATTTCGGACGTGAAACTGATGGCGAGTGTGGCGAAAAACTATCAGTTGACGGTAGGAAAAATTCTCCACAGTGGTAAAAAACGCGCTGCCCAGACGGCTGCCCTGTTTGCAGAGGAGCTTGCGCCGAAGGACGGGGTTTCGGAGACGGCGGGGCTGGGTCCCCTGGACGATGTGGAGTTCCTGGCTCAAAAGCTCGACCCGGCCTCCGACACGATGCTGGTGGGCCACCTTCCCTTCATGGAGCGGCTGGTCTGCCGCCTCACCACCGGCGGGGACGGGCACACCATCTTCAAGTTCCAGAATGGGGGGATTCTCTGCCTCGATCAGGAAGCGGGAGTCAAGGAGTGGTTTATCAAATGGGCGCTTATGCCCCATATCGGCAACTCGCCGGAATCCATTTCCCGAACGCCGCTGTCGTAGACCTGCATCCGGCCCTCGGATCTGGGATATGACGGGTGAGCCCCGAAGGGCGCATGAAAGCGGGGCGCCATGGTCGAAAACCTGATCACCGCCAATACGATTCTCTACTGCGACCAATGGGAGAAAACAGTCCGGTTCTACCGGGATCGCCTGCATCTGGCCGTTATCTTTTCCACCGACTGGTTCGTGGAATTCCGACTCGCGGAGACCGCCCGGTTAAGCATCGCCGACATCATTGAACTGACCGGGGCGGGCTTATCGTCTGTAAGATAAAATAGGGCTGAGCCCAATTTCAAAGAAGGTCAACAGGATCGGCAGCGTCCTTGATTTTTTTCTGCCAGTCGGCCAGACGTTTGATGTGGTTTTCTGTTTCCGCCATCAGGCGGGATCGAATCGCTTCCCCCTTCGGAGCACTCAGTTTGAAGATCCTGAAGAAGGCGCTTTCCATCAGGGATTTCTCGATGTCCACTGCCATGGCCAGGGCTTTTGATAGATCGATATGTTTTTTTTCGAGACCTTCGATCTGGCGTTCGATATATTCGATGGCGATGCGGGTGGACTGTATGGTCATGTGCGTTTCTTCAAAAGAGACGGTTCCATCGTTCAGATGGGCATGCAGGGCCCCGATCCACTTGGCATGCCGACGCTCCTCGTCTGCAAAGGCCTGCCAGCTTTTATTACTCCTCGGGAAAAGATCACCGAACTTATCGTAAAGGTCAGCGATGGCGAGTTCATGCCTTTGAAGAAGCTCGATAAAGGTGTCGATCTGCTCTCTGATCATCATCCCTGGCCGCTGCTCACATCAATCTTCAGTGGATTCCTCCACTCCGCCTGTTATGGTGTAGTCAAGGGCCAGATCATTTAGAATTTCCCGGGCCTGATCCGCCTGATCTTTTTGAACCATCAGCTTCGCCGGCTGAACCAGCGGCTGTACATAGTTAAAAGCCTCTCCCTGGATGTAATAGTTGATGTCTTCTCCATCCAGGATCGATTTGATGACCGCGATGTCCCCGGCGTTGAATGTGGTGAGAACTTCTTCAAAATCGATCCAATGCGGGGGCTCCGGAGTCGGAAGTCCCGGGACCAGTTCGCTTCCACAGTCGGCGCAGACATGGATGCCTTCCACATATTCGGTTTTACATTTCGGGCAGAACATTCGGTACCCCCTTTCTGTTGAGTGGTACTCGATTTAACCTAAGTTCATTTTATCAGTTTTGATCGATTTTTAGAAAATTATTTTCCCGCAGAGGCGCTGAGGCGCAGAGAACTGCAAGAAGTTGAGATGATAAGAAGCTGAGAAGTTTCGAAAACATCACTATTTAAATATTGCGTTCTTTTCTCAATTTCTTATCTTCTGTTTTTGCAGTTCTCAGCGCTTCTGCGTCTCTGCGGGAGAAATTCTTTTTTTTGTTCGATTCGTTGGGGTCGCCTCCAATGGGTCATCCGGCCAATGATGCTTGGGGTATCGGCCCTTGAGGTCTTTTTTAACTTCGAAATAGGTCGATTCCCAAAAGCTTTTCAGATTTCGGGTGACCTGGACCGGCCGACCGGCCGGGGACAGAAGGTGAAGGAGAAGGGGAATTGTGCCGTCGGCGATGGACGGGGTGTCAATGGCGCCAAACATTTCCTGAAGGCGTACGGCCAGGACCGGAAACTCGCCGGGTATATATGTGACGGGAATCCGGGAGCCGCTGGGGACCGTGATATGGGTGGGGGCAAGGCGGTCGAGGGCCGTCTGCTCGTGCCATGAAAGAAGAGCCGTGAGGGCGTTTTTTAAGTCGAGCCTCGAAAGATGATCGCGTCTGGAGATTCCGGTAAGAAAGGGAAGAAGCCAGATTTCAAGTGTTTCCAGAAGGTTCGTGTCGGAGACATCCGGCCACGAAATCTTCCCGGCGTTTACTTCTCTCATCAGGAGCACCCGGGCCTGCCACGCCCGAAGGGGTTTTGTCCAGGGAAGTACGTCAAGTCCCATGCGGAGGATTCCGTCGCACATGGCCTTCGCCACCCGGGTGGGGTCGGGCCGGGAAAGAGGGGCGTCTTCGAGGACCGCTTTCCCCAGAAGGGTCTGCTTTCGAGCCGGCACCGCCTGACTTCGGCGGTCCCATTCGACGATTTCCCGTTCGACGATTCGATCCCCATGGTGCTCGATAAGCGATTCGAAAGAGATCGGTGCTGCCAGAAAAATCATGGATTCGCGCTGGGCTCCGTCAAGTTCCGCCACCACCAGCAAGGATTCAGCGGAAAGTGGTTCGGGGGAAGCGAAATATGCGCCCCGGCCGTTTGAAAGCTGAAACCGCGGATCGTCTCCGGGGCGCCGGACGGCGACCCGGTCCGGGTAGGCAAAGGATAGAACAAGACCTGCAGCGTTGATGTCATACGGAGTCTTTTCACATTTCAGTTGCGATTTCAGGCGATCGACGGCTTTTTTGATTATGCGCAAAGCGGCTCTGTCCACCTGCATACCGGAAAAATATCCTGCGCCGCCTTCGAAGATGCCATGAAGTGCTTCCACACGGAGCCGCAGGTCCGAATCTCTTCCATCGGGTCCTGAGATTAAAAAGTCGCGTTCCCCCAGAACGGCCGCCATTTCGCAGGCCAGGGAGGCCATCCCGAGCCGGCGGGCTGACAGCATCATGTGGCAAAGTCTGGGATGAAGTCCGAGGGCGACCATTTTCTTCCCATGATCTGTGATGTGTCCCCGGCCGTCCAGGGCGCCGAGGTCGGACAGAAGATTCCGGGCCTGGGTAAAGGCTGCTGTCGGCGGCGGGTCGATCCAGGGGAGCATGTCGGGAGAAGAGACACCCCAGGCGGCCAGTTCCAGGGCGAGGGAGGAAAGATCCACCGTCAGGATTTCGGGGCTCGACCTTTCAAGAAGACCATGGTGAGATTCCTCAGACCAGAGACGATAGCAGACACCGGGCTCAAGACGGCCCGCGCGTCCCCGCCGCTGGTCTGCCGACTCACGGCTTACGGGAAGGGTTTCCAGACGGGTCATTGCGCTTCGGACATCGAATTTGGGTACCCGCATGAGACCGGCGTCGATGACGATGCGGATTCCCTCGATGGTGAGGCTGGTTTCGGCAATAGAGGTGGCCAGCACAACCTTTCGGATGCCCGGGGGCGCTGGCAAAATAGCCCGGTCCTGGATTTCCCGGCCAAGGGCGCCATACAGGGGGACGACCCGGATGGAAGAATCCAGTCCGGCTTTCGCCAGCAGGCGATGAACATATCTGATTTCCCGGCCCCCCGGAAGAAACACCAGAATACTTCCGCCTTCCTCCCTGAGTACTTTGAGAACTGCTGCGGCAGCCCAACGGATTGGATCTTCGGAGTGCGCAGGGGGGAGATAACGGGTTTCCACCGGGAACATCCTGCCCTCGCTTTCAATCACCGGGGCACCCTCCAGAAGACGGGAGATTGAGTGCGTATCCAGGGTCGCCGACATGATCATCAGGCGAAGGTCTTCCCGAAACGCTTTCTGCACCTCGAGACACAGGGCAAGACCCAGATCGGCATGCAGGCTTCGCTCGTGAAACTCGTCGAAAATGACCATGCCGATATCCTCCAACCGGGGATCATTCTGAAGCAGGCGGGTGAGGATTCCTTCGGTGACGATTTCGATGCGGGTGGCGCGGCTGACCCTGGTTTCGAGCCGGATACGGTAGCCCGCAGTCCGGCCCACGGTTTCCCCCAGCCTACGGGCGATATAATCGGCGGCGGTCCGGGCTGCCAGACGCCGGGGTTCCAGCATGACGATTTTCCGGCCCTTCAACCATGGAGCATCCAGAAGGGCCGGTGGAACGCCGGTGGTTTTTCCGGCCCCCGGGGGTGCGGAAAGTACCAGCCGTGTGCTGCTTGAAAGAACCTGCCTTATTTTGGGAAGAACAGAGTTTATGGGAAGACGGGGCATGTTTTTGATTATGGCTTGTCCATTAGTTCGCGAAGTTTATGGGCGAGAGCAAAAATACTGAATGGCTTGGCAATAAAATTCAGGCCGGTGTGAAGAACTCCTTGGGAGACAATGGCGTTTTCGGTGTACCCTGAATTATACAGCACCTTCATGGACGGTCGTTTTTTTTTCAGGTTTTCAGCCAATGTCCGGCCATTGATGCCGGGGAGCATGACATCGGTCATCAGGAGCTGGATATCCTCCTGAAATTTTTCCTCCAAGTCAACAGCCTCCTCACCGCTCGATGCCGACAGGACGCGATACCCAAGCGTTGTGAGAACCCTATGAGAGAAGTCGAGCGCCATCGGGCTGTCTTCCACCAGAAGTACCGTTTCGGATCCTCTGGGCAGTCCGCCGGTCATCTCGGGAGGGAAAGCCTCGGACAGGGACTCGGAAACACAGGGAAAATATATTTTGAAACTGGTCCCTTTTCCAATCTCTGAATAGATATTGATGGTGCCCCCGTTCTGCCTTACCGCGCCATACACGGTCGCGAGCCCGAGTCCGGTACCCTGCCCCAAGGCTTTCGTGGTGAAGAACGGTTCGAAAATATGATCAATAATCTCCTTGCCGATGCCTGAACCGGTGTCCGAAATGCACAGCATGACATATTCTCCAGGATTGGTGGAAGCATGGCTCCGGCAATATGCCTCATCGAGAACGACATTTGCGGTTTCCAGCATCAAAGTCCCTCCATCCCCCATGGCATCCCGGGCATTGGTGGCGAGATTGATGATAATTTGCTGCATTTGCGCCGGATCCACTTTGACATTGCACACCCCGGGTTGGAGGATTGTTTGAAGGGTGATATTTTCTCGAATTACCCGGTTCAACATCTTGTGCATTTTTTCAAGAACGTCATTGAGGTTTATCACCTGGGGATCGATAACCTGCTTGCGAGAGAAAGCGAGAAGTTGCCGGGTAAGTTCCGCAGCACTTTGGGCGGCTTCATAAATGACGGCGAGTTGCTCATGCAGGGGATCGCTTCTGTCGAGTTCCAGCATGGCGAGCTCGGCGGTTCCGATGATGGCTGTCAGAAGGTTGTTGAAGTCATGGGCGATACCGCCTGCCAGAGTTCCGATGGATTCCATTTTCTGGGCTTGAAGCAATAACTCCTGAAGTTTTTGCTTCTCTTCCGCCTGTGCCTTTCGTTCGGTAATGTCCTGAACCGTCCCGATCATGCGGATGCAATTGCCCTGATCATCGAACTCCAGTTCGCCGCGTCCGAAAATCCACCGTTTTTCTCCATCCGAAGGACGGATGATCTGGTATTCCTTTTCAAACAGGCGATGGGCTTTGAAAACTTGGTGGGCGAAATACTCTGCAACTTCATCCCGCTGGACAATGAGGCCCAGCCAGCTTTCACCGGTCCTCGTAAAAGAAGCATCGATACCGAAAATTCTGTCCATTTCCGGTGTGCTTTCCCATGACTGGTCACTTGGATTATCGCCGGGGATATCGAGGATAAACGAGCCGATGGCCCCTATTTGTTGGGATCGTGTAAGAAAAAACTCGCTTTTCCGAAGGGCCTTTTCAAGACGCTTTCTTGCCCTTCTTTCCACCTCAAGTTCGGTCTCGATGCGCTTCAGCCTTTCGCTGGGCGCTAAGTCCATTGGGGATGGCCGGGCGTGCCGGTTGGAAGAAATATTCTCTGCTGAAGAAGGGATTGTCCCTTCGCGTCGTGAAGTTTCTTCCGGCTCTTTTTTATGCACGAATGGTTTCCTTTTTAGTATACCGAATCAGTATATCATATTAGAATGTCGAATCAACTTCGAATAAAGTTGCCGGCTTAGATCCCTGGCCCCCATCGGTCTCCGCAACATTGCAGATAGACTGATTAAGTCATGTATAGGGGCAGAGAATGCCAAAAAAATCAAAGATATTAAGGTAATGAATAGCTGACGGCTTGCACATTCAACAAAAATAGGCTAAAGATAATAAAAATTCTATTTATTGTTGACGATATGCCGGAAGATTTTATAGGCGTTTTTAGATCCAATCGAATACCACCTAGGCCTTATAAGCTATAACCATATATCCTGAAACCTTCGATGGAGGAGGGGCCCATGGGAAACGCGAGGACATTTTTCCTGCTGATTGCCGCTGCATTTCTATCTATTACTATTGCCGCGAACGTTCAGGCCAGTGAAAAAATTGTAGTGTTACAGTATCAGTTGAAACCAGTGGAATCCGTCGAATCGGGCAAGTACATTAAAACGGAATGGAACGCCAAAATCCGCAACAGGGCATCGGAGCCGGTGAATTTTTCAATAACCATTGCCTTTTTAAACAATGAGAATGAAGTGCTGAAAGAAACAACCTCCAAACATTCGCTGCTGGCGCAGGAAACAAAATCCTTTAAAGATACAATGCTTCTGGAGGCGTCAATTGCAAGCAAGGTTTCCACTACGAAGGTAATACTGAAAGAAATCCCCGCCGAGGGCACGGCTCCCTGATCCCCGTGGTCGTGTGAATGCCCGGCCGTTTGTCTGGCTCGGCGGTACCGGATCAGTCTGAAGGTACAGGTCGAACTGTCAGGACCGGGCATTTGGCAGTCCGGACAACCCGCTCCGTGACCGACCCGAAGACAAAGTGATGAAGGCCGGAGTATCCATGGGTGGCGATGACGATCAATCCGGCCGACTCATCCCCTGCCAGCTTGACGATTTCCTCCGCCGGTTTTCCTTCCAAGGTCAACAAACGACACTTTATATGTCCCGGGATCATTTCGGATTGAAGCTTGTTCAGCTTATTGATTGCCTCTTTTCCAATTGCCAGCGAGATGTCCCCCAGGTTGGCCATGGGCTGAGAATAGGTGAGGCCCGACCAGCCCACCGGTTCGATCACATACACCACAATGAGTTCCGCATCGAATTTTTCAACCAGTTCCAATGCGTTGCGGAGCCCTTGCAGGGAAGGTTCGCTGAAATCGATGGGGCAGACGATTCGATTAAGAGGAAACATGGCAAGCTCCTTTCTTTAAAATCTGTTCATGTGTCTCGTAGCCTCGGTGTAAAACGCCGGGGACCGGAGACGATCCGTTTCCCCAGTGTTTTGGCGATGGCTTTAATCAGACCCAAAAAAATCAACTCATGAAACGGATAGAGAACGTACCAGTAAAGAATACCACCAAGCCCCTTGGGGAGAAAGCGGGAAAGGATCCGCAGTTCCGTCCGGCCTTCCCCGGCGTGATTTAACTGAAATTCCAGCAGGGCTTCCCCCGGTGTTTTCATCTCCGCCACCAACATCAGCCGTTGGGGGGGGGAGACCTTCAGCACTCGCCAGAAATCAAGGGCATCGCCCACATGAAGCACCCTGGGGTCCCGCCGGCCCCGTTGGAGTCCTACCCCGCCAAATAAACGGTCCAGCATTCCCCGGAGTCGCCACAGGCCGGTCATGAAATACCAGTCGGTCTCTCCACCGATTTTGCTGATGGGTTCCCATAGTTCGGCCGGTGTCGAATTGATAACGGCTCTGTATCCGCAACGTTTGATGGTGCCGCCGGCCCAATCGGCATCTCCCTTCTGGGCCCATTCGGGCGCCGGCAGATAGCCGGCGTCCATCCAGCTAGTGGCCACCTGCTCCTGGGCAATGCGTTCCAACGCCAGGTGGATCGCTTCGCGGCAACTCAGGAGCTTCTGGGGAATGATCTCCCGAATCCGGTTGTCTCTGCATACGGCGTTGCTGGTCAATCCTTCGATGAGGGGCAGGGCGATGGAGGCCGGAACGGGGCTGATGAACCGGATCCAATAGGCGCTGAAGGTGGGGCTCAGAATTGGAACCGGCAGGATCAGGCGCGTTCGCAGGTGTGCTTCCCGGGCATAAATATCCAGCAGATTCCGGTACGTAATGAGATCCGGCCCACCGATGTCGTAGCTTTGCCCGGCGGTTTCGGGATGACTGAGGCATCCCAGGAGGTAGCCCAGAACATTCCGGATGGCGATCGGCTGATTGAGGGAGTGAACCCAGTCCGGGGTGATCATTACCGGAAGGCGTTCCACGAGGTATCGAAGGATTTCGAAGGAGGCGGAACCCGAGCCCAGGATCATGGGGGCCCGCAACTCCGTGGTGGGAACCGGTCCCGACTGAAGAATCCGGGCGACCTCGATGCGCGACTGCAGGTGGCGGCTCAGGAGGTGATCCTTCGCCTCCGCCAATCCTCCGAGATAGACGATCCTTTCGAGCCCCCCAGCCTCTGCCGCGGCCTTCATGTTATGGGCTGCCCTGCGGTCGGCATCGGCGAATCTGTTTTTTTGCGCTATCATGGAATGAACCAGGTAGAAGGCCACCCTGCATCCCCTGGTGGCGCTTTTCAGGGATTCCGGATCGAGTGCGTCCGCACAGGCCAGCTCAACCTGGGGATGGGATGCCCAAGCCCGACTCTCCAGTTTTTCGATGGACCTGCCCATGGCGCGGACACGGTAACCGGCTTCGAGTAATTCGGGAATGAGACGCCCACCGACATATCCGGTGGCGCCGGCAATTAAAATCGGTTCCGAAGGCATTTGATGACCTCCAACGGTGCTTTTGGCAATCACCATCAACAACTTGGCATCCAATCAAATCTTAACAAAAATATACAATTTTTTAAATCCGAGTTAAATAATTTTCGGTGATTGATAAAAGAAAGCGGTATGTCGAATGGGCGCCTTTCGGACATTCCGGGAGGTGTCCGCACGGGCCGACTCAACCCGGTGACGCCGGCCAGGACGGCCTTATTCTCCGATGATTTTGATCAGCACCCGTTTCCTTCTTCGGCCGTCGAACTCGCCATAGAAGATCTGTTCCCAGGTGCCGAAATCAAGTTTTCCATCGGTAACCGCCACTACTACTTCACGTCCCATGATCTGGCGCTTCATATGGGCATCGGCATTGTCTTCGCCCACATTGTGGCGATACTGGGAAACCGGTTCATGGGGTGCAAGCTTTTCGAGCCATATATCGTAATCGTGATGAAGACCCGATTCGTCATCGTTGATGAAAACGGAGGCGGTGATGTGCATGGCATTGACGAGCACAAGCCCTTCCTGAATGCCGCTCTCCCGGAGGCATTCATTTACTTTCGGGGTGATGTTGATAAAGGCCCGGCGGTTGGGCACGTTAAACCAGAGTTCTTTTCGGTAGCTTTTCATTTACAGTTCCTCCGGGGTAAAAGCGACCACCTCATCGATTTCGGCGGCATCGGTTAGCAGCATAATCAGTCGGTCCAGCCCCAACGCGTTTCCGGCGGCCTCGGGCATGATTCCAAGAGCGGATAGGAATTTATCCGGCATGGGGAAAAGCGGTTTCTTTTTACGGCGCATCTCCTGCCGTTCTTTTTCGAAACGGCTGCGCTGCTCCTTCGGGTCCGTTAACTCCATGAAGGCATTACACAGTTCGATTCCGCAGATATAGAGTTCAAAACGCTGGGCCAGAAGCGGATCCAGAGGGCTCAATTTTGCCAGGGCGGCACGCCGGGCAGGATAGTCGTAGAGAAACACCGGTTCTTCAAATCCCAGGTTCGGTTCAATATCGGTGACCATCACCTCGTCGAACCGGTCGTTGCTAAGGGCTTTCTGGAGAGAGATGCTGCCCCATCTGAGAAAGGCCTCCGGTACCGAAATCCGTCGCCAGGGGCCGGCAAGGTTGACCTGGTGGCCACGGTAGTCGATTGTGATGCTGCCGATGGAAAATTCCGTCACAAACCGAATCAGCGCCGCGCATTGGTCCATCGATTCGTGGTATTCCGTAACTGTGCTGTACCATTCCAGCATGGTGAACTCGGGAAGATGTTTCGTACCCCGCTCGCGTCCCCGGAAACATTTGCAAATCTGGAAAATTCGATCATACCCGGCCGACAGCAACCGCTTCATGCACAGTTCCGGGGATGTCTGTAGTGCCCAGTCCTCAGAAACCACCGGTTCGATATGCTGCTCCGGTGCGGGCGCCGGAATGCGGATCGGGGTGTCCACTTCGAGAAACCCGTTTTTTTGAAAAAACATCCGGATGGCCTGGAGAACTTTTGCACGGGTCTGGAGATTTTTCCGAATCAGGGATTGTCGGGAAGTATTAAGCGCCGGGATGGTCATTTGTCATTTATCGATGGCCCATGGTCATTGGTCATGGGTTGTTGGTTATGGCCAATTGTATCTGTCATCTGGACATAAACTCGTCGTTGGGGCGGTCCTGGAGCATGACCTGGTCGAAGGTTTTCGGTTTCGCGGTATCGAACCACTCATGGCCGATGGCACCGCAGATGCCGCAGGCGTTTCTGGGGACATGGATTGCCAGAATATTTTTTCCGCGGTCGCTCGAAGACTCTATTCTCAAAACGCCACTGCAGTCGGGGCAGACTCTCAGTACTTCAAGCTGCTTTTCCGTGATGCCGTCCGTATCGTAGAAAATGCGTTTCGAACGCTCCGAAAATTCGTTCCCATTCAGTGAAGCTTCAGCCATTTCGCCCCGTTTTGCCCAAGCCTCCATGGTGTTCTCCTGGAGCGACTTAAGCCATTTGTCGATGTGCGGCGGTTGGTGAAGTTTCGCCGGGTCGTAATTCGGTTCCACCACCCGGCTGTAATCCATCCCGGCCATTGCCAGGATGATGCCGAGATTGACATAGGGAAGCGCCCCTTCAATGGAGTAGCCTCCTTCCAGGACGGCGATGTCGGCCTGCAACAGGTCGGTCAGTTCGGCGTATCCATGGGCGGTAAAGTTCATACTGGTGATCGGATCGGTAAAGTGGTTGTCCTGTCCTGCGGAGTTGATAATGAGCTCCGGCTTGAAATCCCAGACAATGGGCATGACAATTTCTCTCATGGTGAACATGATGCCCTCCTCGCCGGTATGCGGGGGGAGCGGCAGGTTGATGGTGGTACCGATGGCGGTTGGCCCTCCCATCTCCTGGGGAAAGCCCGAACCGGGAAACAGTGTCCGGCCGTCCTGATGGATCGAAATAAAGAGGGTGTCCGGATCATGCCAGTAAATATCCTGGGTCCCGTCTCCGTGATGGCAATCGGTATCGACGACGGCCACCCTGCGAACGCCGTATTTCTGGCGGATGTGCTCGATCATGATCGCTTCCACATTCACATTGCAAAATCCCCTGGCACCATGTACCACCCTCATGGCATGATGCCCGGGCGGGCGAACCATCGCAAATCCTCGGCTGACCTTTTTTTCCATAACCGCCTTGCCGATGGTCTGGGCACCGCCGACGCTGATGAAATGGGATTTTGTGGTGACCGATGATACGTCCGGAACACAGAAATGGACCCGCTGGATGTCGCGCTCGGTGGTAAGGCCGGGTTTGAACTCCTCGATCCCCTCGATATCGAAAATACCCTCTTCAAATACCTGATCCTGGGTATAGAGCAGCCGTTCCTCCCGCTCGGGATGGGTCGGGTCGATGGCCCAATCGAATGCCGGAAAAAACACAAGACCGGTTTTATTTTTAGCCTGCAACATAGAAAATCTCCGATAACGTAAAGTGCCTATAGTGCCTAAAGTGCGCTAAAGTGCCTAAAGTTCAGGAGTCGTTTCACTCCGCCATTTTAAATTTCTTTCAGCGGTTATAATTGTCCACAGCATAAGCCATTCAAAGTCCCGGTCGCATTTTAAATCGGTAGAATACCACAACGTTAGGCACTTTAGCGCACTTTAGGCACTTTCAGTTTTTGCCCTTTGCTCTATGCTCTTTGCCGTTAGTCCGCAAACAGGTGCTCCGCCTGGATCAGTCCCGGTTTGACCTGGGCTTTGATCCGGATATTTTTGCCGGTGGTGTAAAATCCGCGTACCATGTTGAACTGCATGCTTTCGATAACCTCCATTTCGAGGTAATCCGGATTTGCGCCCATGGCGGTGGCTTTTTCCTTTAAAAGGGAAAGCGCCATTTCAGCGGCGGCGGTTTTGTCGAACCGCTGGTCGATAGACTTTACATAATTTTCTTCGGGCGCGGTGGCGGTGCCGAGTTGCGTGTCGGCCAGGAGGGTCACCTCACAGGTGGTTCTCGCCATGGCGGCCCCGATGGCGTTGGCGACCTTCCAGTTGGGCACCACCCTGACGGTTGCATCGGTCAGGGAGTTCATTTGCTCGGCGAAATAGGGCGCCGGGCCTCCAAGGACAAGAATTTCATCGGGAAGCACCTGGTGCGCCTCCAGAAGTTCATGCACCGTGTATACGGGCTTGCTGTTGATCCGGTCGATCATGTTCCCGGCGGCGGCCAGGATATTCCGGCAGGTTTCATCGAAGATCCGGCGTGCGGTCTCTTCCAGGGGCATGACAAGGGCGGTTGCGATCTGGCCGATCCCCTGGGCGGCTTTGTCGTAATCCCCTTCGTCCAGTTTCCCCAGGATGACCAGCGCGTCCGTGGGCGTCGGTGCAGGGCCGCCGAACGCCATGGCCGGCCCGAGGCGTTCTGGACCGATGGCCAGTTTCCCCTCTTCAAAACGAACGTGGCTGTCTCCGCCGATTCCCACCGAGTAGGTCTCGGTTGCCCGGATAATGGTTTTAAATCCGCCGAATTCAATGCCCAGCGGATCGAGCAGGGGCACGCCGTGGACCAGGACCGCCATGTCCGTGGTGGTGCCGCCGATGTCCATGACCAGACTTTCCTTTTCCCGGTCGGCGTGGGGCAGGGCGCCCATGACGCTGGCCGCCGGTCCTGAAAGGATTGTGTGTCCGGGAAAGGCGAGGGAGGCGTCCAGGTTCATGTTTCCGCCATCGGGCTTCAGAACCCGGATCGGCAGGCGAAGGCCCTTGCTTTCGAGTGATTTTTGCACCGCCTCGAAAAAATTTTTGTGAGTCGGGTACATTGCCGCATTCAGGTAGGTGGTGGCAATTCGACGGGGGAAATTCAAATGCCCGGAAAAATCATGGCTTAAAAAAACCTTGTCGAAATTGTTTCCGAGGACATTGCAAACCGCCAGCTCATGGGCCGGGTTTCTGACTGAAAATTTACCGATAACGCCCACCAGTCGAATTTTTTCCGCCATGAAGGAAGCGGCTACTTTTTCAATTTCAAGGGGCCATACAGGTGTCATCTCCCGTCCCCGATGGTCCATTACACCGGAGACCACATGATAATAGTCGCCAATCCGATACATCTCGGGATCAATGCCGGGGCCGGCCATGACAATGAGGCCCACCGGCGGAAAATTTTTCTGGATCACCGCATTTGTGGTGAGCGTCGTACTCAGAACGACCCGTTTGATTTTTTTTGGATCGATTCCATCGGTGATTTTTTCCAGGCCGCTGAGGACAGACTCAAACAGGTTGGCGGAATCCGTGGGCACCTTGACTTCGCGGACGAGCCCCGAAGCGTTCAGCAGAACTACATCTGTATGCGTGCCACCGACATCCAGACCGATAATCATGGCATTTCCCCTCACCGTTAATGGGTGTGACGGTTGAACTTCGGACAACAGGAGTTTTCGGGCAATTTTCCCCGAGCATGCTCTAAAAAATCGAATGTGACCAAAATTAAAACAGACTGGAACATTAAACTAAAATCAGAAGCCATGTCAACATCCCGGGCTTGGCGTTTGACATTTTCCCGAAACACCGGATAATGTTGAGAGGATTGAATGGGAAAACGCAACAGGAGGTGGATGGTGCGGGGGGTGCTTGCTCTTTACAAATGGCTCTTTCTGGTTCCGATTGTCGGCGTTTCCACGGCAATTATCGGTATCGCCTGCCTGATACTGTGTCTGGTGGTTCCCCCCGCGAAGGCCGGTAGATGGTGCGGCAGATCCTGGGCGAAAATTAACGCTTTTGCAGCGTTTATGCGTGTGTCGGTGGAGGGAGCGGAGCATATTGAAAAAGGGCGCTCTTATGTGGTGGCGGCAAATCATCAGAGTCAGTTTGACATCTTGGTGATATATGGATGGCTTGATATGGATTTCAGATGGGTCATGAAGCAGGAACTCAGGAAAGTCCCTATTCTTGGAATTGCCTGCGAAAAGCTCGGTCACATCTTTATCGACCGGTCGGACCGGTCGGCGGCGATTGCAACCATCAACCAGGCCAAGGAAAAGATATCGAAGGGCACTTCCGTATTTTTCTTTCCGGAAGGCACCCGGAGCCGGGACGGCAACCTGCTTCCCTTCAAAAAGGGCGCTTTCAGAATGGCCGTCGATCTCCAGGTGCCGATTCTACCGGTCAGTATTGTGGGAACCCATCGAATTCTGCCGGCGGATACGTTGCAGTTACGAACGGGACGCGCCCGGATGGTGATTCATCCTCCCATTGAAACGGCCGGATGCGGTCTGCTGCAACTGCCGGTGCTGATGCAGCAGACCCGGGAGACGATTGAGTCGGTG
>JBECKW010000106.1:0-10771 GCA_040235505.1 Desulfobacterales bacterium | reverse complement strand
ACCGCCGACTGGTGGGGGTTGCTGAATATAGAGTGAGCCTGAATCAAATACATGGCATATCAGCATCGTGTGCCCATGTTTTTCCCATTCGGAAAGGGGCGGGGAAGGAGGAAGTGATCTGCTGAATGCCGCCCCCGTTTTCGATATCAGATGCGCTATGAACGACGTTAAATGCCACGCCAACATTGTAAAACATTGTAAAAAATGTCCAAAATTCCCGCCCGTTGCCCCAACTTTCTTGACTATCGAATTTAATAGGTCTATATGCCTCTAAATTCGTATTTAGAGAAATGCAAGAAATTACAGACACGAGGTCACCCATGGGTGCAGGCAGGTTTTCCACACGAATTCATCTGAGGTTGTTTCCAGTGATGCTTCTGGGGGGGCTTTTTCTGACGGGATGCGTTCATTCGGCCGGGGAGACGTCCCTCACCGACTATGCGGCGCCCGCCGCGTATGTGGCCTGGACGCCACCCACCACCGCCGGGGACACCGGGTCGGACCTCGCGCCGGCAACCCCTGATATTCCCAAAGACCTGCTCACGGCCGGGGCCAAGTGGCAACTGATGGATATCATCGAAGTGGCCCTCCGAAACAGCCCGCAGACCCGGGCGGCATGGCATTCGGCGCGTGCGGCCGCCGCGGACTTGCTCAGCGAAAAAGGATCGTATTATCCACAGATCGATGCCGCCGCCAACCTCAAGCGCGTCGACAACCTGGGATCTGAAAACAGGACCGGCCCGGACCGCACCAGCCTGGAACCCACCGTGGAGCTCAGCTGGCTGCTATTCGATTTCGGGGGGCGAAGCGCCTCCGTCGAGGAAAAAAGACGAGCGCTTCTGGTGGCCGATTTTCTGCAAAATGCCGCGGTGCAGGACCAGGTGTTTCTCGTGCTGCAGACCTATTTCGAGTATTTGAACGCACGGGCACTCGAAAATGCCCTCGCCACCTCCCTGGAGGAGGCGACCACCAATTTTCAGGCGGCCCAGGAACGGCACCGCAGCGGCCTGGCCACCATTGCCGACGTGCTGCAGGCCCAGACCGCCCGTTCCCAGGCCAAGCTCAACCTGGACAACGTCAAAGGACAGGTTCAGACCATCCGAGGCGCCCTGGCCACCGCCATGGGTATTCCGGCCAACACCCCTTACGACGTCGAAAACCTTCCCTTGAGCCCGCCGGTGGACCGCGTCCTGACGACCGTGGACGACTATATTAAGCGGGCGGAAAAAAACCGTCCGGATCTGGCGGCCCAGAAAAACCGGGTGGCCGAAGCCCAGGCCCATGCCCGTTCGGTCCGATCCAATCTCTATCCGTCCCTAGTATTCGGAGATACTCTGGGGGGAACCCTTGACGACATCAATCACAGCTTCAATACCGACAATACCGCGACGTTGAAGTTGAGCATTCCCATTTTTACCGGGGGCTCCGCACAGAACGACCTTTTCAAGGCAAAAGAGGAGGCGGAGACCGAGGCCGCCCAGCTTCAAAGTCTTCAGCAGAGCACGATTCTCGAAGTCTGGTCCAGCTACTACGACCTCCAGACCGCTACCCAGCGGGTGAAAACCGGAAACGATCTTCTGGCCAGCGCCACCCAATCCCATGATGTTGCTCTCGGCCGCTACAAGGAAGGGGTAGGCGGCCTGCTGGATCTCCTGTCGGCCCAGAGCGCACTTCTGAGTGCCCGGGCGCAGCTGGTATCCGCCCAGACCGACTGGTATATCGCCTATTCCCAGCTTGCCCGGGATACCGGTGTCCTGTGGACGGGCAGCGATGAAGAAAACAAACGCCTCCTGGATATTTTCCCGACGGCTACCATAGAGGAAAATCAGCCATGATCAACCGAACGCTCTCATTTTTGCCTGCGTCGCAGTTTTCATTACCGGGCCTGAAGCGGCTTGTCCCGGCGCTACTCTTTTTAGGTCTTCTTCTGCATCTTGGCTGCTCGCAGCAGGCGCAGACCCGGCATCAGAGCCAGGTGCCGGTTACGACGGCCAAGGTGACCGCCCAGGATGTGCCCCTGGATATTTCGGTGATCGGCACGGTCATGCCCTTCTCATCGGTGAACGTCACGGCCAGAATTTCCGGTCAGATTCTCGAGCGTCACGTCCAGGAAGGGGATGTGGTGGAAAAGGGCCAGCTGCTCTTTTCCATCGACGACAAGCCCTACCTGGCGGTTCTGAATGCGGCCCGGTCAAACCTGGAAAAGGACCGCGTCCTGCTGGCAAAGGCCCGCAAGGACGCCAAACGCTATACCGATCTGTTGGCAAAGGATTACGTCACCAAGGACCAGGCCGAACAGGCCCAGGCGGATGCCCAGGCACTTGCGGCCACGGTGCAGGGAGACGAAGCGGCGGTGGAGAGTGCGAAGCTCAATGTCTCCTATTGTAGTATCACCGCCCCCATCGACGGGAAGGTCGGCGACGTGCTGATCCACGAGGGCAACCTCGTGAAGGACAACGATCCGGCCAATCCCCTGATGGTCATCAACCAGGTGGACCCGGTCTACGTCCGATTCTCCGTTCCGGAGCAGTATCTACCGGAAATCCGAAAACGGATGGCCGGGGGCGCGCTGGTGGTCCATGCCTCAGCCCCCGGACAGGGCTCCCTGAAAAAGGACGGCCACCTGATGTTCGTGGATAACGCCATCCAGTCGGACTCCGGGACCATCGATCTCAAGGCGGTTTTCGACAACGCGGACGAGGGGCTCTGGCCGGGCCAGTTCGTGAATGTGGTGCTCGTTCTGGGCGTCCGGAAAAACGCCGTGGTGGCGCCGGGAGCGGCGATTCAGGTCGGCCAGGATGGAAAGTACGTCTTCGTGGTGAAAAAGGATATGACCGTGGAGCAGCGAGACGTCACGGTGGGGGATGAGACCGACGATCACGCGGTGATCGAATCGGGTCTCTCCGTGGGCGAGACCGTGGTGACCGACGGCCAGCTGATGCTCACCACGGGTACTTCGATCTCCATTAAAAACGAACCGGTCGCTAAAAACGAACCCGCCGCCACCGGAGAAAAATGACCATGAAAGGCATTTCGGATCTTTTCATCAAGCGGCCGGTGGCCACGACCATTATGATGCTGGCAATCCTGATCTTCGGTATTGCAGGTTACCGTCAGCTGCCGGTGAGCGATCTGCCGAACGTGGACTTCCCCACCATCCAGGTGTCGGCAAGCCTGCCGGGCGCAAGCCCCGAGACCATGGCCTCGTCGGTGGCAACGCCCCTTGAAAAGCAGTTTTCCACCATTTCCGGCATCGATTCCATGACCTCCACCAGTTCCCTGGGTGGCACCAGCATCACCCTTCAGTTCAGTCTGAACCGAAACATCGATGCCGCGGCCCTGGATGTTCAGACCGCCATTTCATCCGCCCAGCGGGGCCTGCCCAAGGACATGCCCAGTCCGCCCACCTTCCGAAAGGTGAACCCGGCGGATTCCCCGATCGTTTACATGGCGCTCACCTCCGCGACCCTGCCCCTGGCCCAGCTGGATGAATATGGGGAAACCTTCCTGGGCCAGCGCATCTCCATGGTCAGCGGCGTGGCCCAGGTCATGGTTTTCGGTGCCCAGAAATACGCGGTCCGCATTCAGCTGGATCCGAACAAGCTGGCCAGCAAGTCCCTGGGCATCGACCAGGTGGTCCAGGCGGTACAGGATGCCAACGTCAATATCCCCTCGGGTATCCTCTACGGCCCCAACCGGGCCTATACTGTGGAGACCCAGGGTCAGCTCCTGGAGGCGGCCGGGTATAAGAATCTCATTGTCGCCTATCGCAACGGCAACCCGGTTCGGCTCAAGGAATTGGGAAGGGTGCTTGACAGCGTCGAGAACACTAAAACCGCTGCCTGGTTCTCCACCCGTACGACCTCCCAACGGGCCGTGATACTGGCGGTCCAGCGCCAGCCCGGCAGCAATACCGTTCAGGTGGCCCGGGACGTCCGAAAATTATTCGACACCCTGAAACAGCAGCTTCCCGCCTCGGTTTCTCTGACCCTGCTTCATGACCGGTCCGAGTCCATACGGGAATCGGTGAAGGATGTGAAGCTCACCCTGCTCCTGACCTTTGCCCTGGTGATCCTGGTCATTTTCCTGTTCCTCAGGAACATGTCCGCCACCTCCATCCCGAGCCTGGCGCTGCCCATGTCGATCATCGGCACCTTCGCGGTGATGTATTTTCTCGGCTACAACCTCGACAACCTCTCCCTCATGGCCCTGACCCTCTGCCTCGGGTTCGTGGTGGATGATGCCATCGTCATGCTCGAAAACGTGGTCCGGCACATGGAAATGGGAAAGACGCCGATGCAGGCGGCCTTCAGCGGCTCCCGGGAGGTGGGGTTCACGATCCTGTCCATGACCTTCTCCCTGGCGGCCGTGTTTCTCCCCGTGCTGTTCATGGGCGGAATTCTGGGCCGGCTGTTCAAGGAATTTTCCGTCACCATCGGTACCGCCATCCTGATTTCAGGATTCGTCTCTCTGACCCTGACGCCCATGCTCTGCAGCCGGTTTCTCAAGGCCCCGAGTGAGCAGCACCACAACCGCCTCTACAACGCCTCGGAACGCCTCTTCGAAAAGCTGCTGGACCTCTACAAGCGCGGGCTCCACTGGTCCCTTTCCCACCGGCGGTTTATGATGCTCCTTATCGCCGTGATCCTCGTTGCCACCGTGTATCTCTTCATCAAAATCCCCAAGGGCTTTCTGCCCAGCGAGGATGCGGGACGAATCATGGCCAACACCGAAGCCGCCGAAGGAATCTCCTATGATTCCATGGTGGCCCACCAGAAGGCCCTCATTGCCCTTTCGCAAAAGGACCCGGATATCCTCGCCTCCATGTCCAGTGCCGGTTCCCGCGGCAGCAGGGGAAGCAACACGGGCATGCTGTTCATGACGCTTCGGCCCCGGAGCGAGCGGAAATCTTCGATAGACCAGGTGATCGCCCGGTTGCGGAAGACCTTCTCCCAGGTTCCCGGCGTGCGGGTTTATCTGCAGAATCCCCCCCCGATTCAACTCGGCGGACGATCCTCCAAAAGCGAGTACCAGGTAACCCTCCAGGGCCCCGACTCGGACGAGCTGTTCAAGGCTGCGGAACTCCTGGAGAAAAAGCTCATGGACCTTCCCAGTCTGACGGATATCAGCAGCGACCTGGAGCTCAAGAATCCGACCCTGGAAGTCAAGATCGACCGGGACAAGGCCTCGGGCCTCGGGTTATCGGCAGCGCAGATTGAAAACACCCTTTATAGCGCCTACGGAACCAGACAAATATCCCAAATGTATGCTTCCAACGACACCTATGTGGTCATCGTGGAAATGGCCCCCCAATACCAGTTGGATCCGGCGGCCCTGTCCCTGCTCTACGTCCGGTCCGATTCCGGGAAACTCATTCCCCTGGAAACCGTCGCGACCCTTTCCCAGACCGTGGGACCGCTTTCCATCAATCACACGGGGCAACAGGTTTCCGTTACCCTCTCATTCGGTCTGGCGCCGGGCGTCTCCCTGGGAAATGCGGTCAATGACATCAAGGCGGTGGCAGCCAGGGTGCTGCCCGGCAAAATCACCGCGACCTTCCAGGGCACCGCCCAGGCCTACCAGTCTTCCATGCAGGGCCTGGGTTTGCTCCTCCTGCTGGCCGTGCTGGTCATCTACATGGTGCTGGGCGTTCTTTATGAAAGCTTTATCCATCCGATCACCATCCTGTCGGCGCTTCCCTTCGCCGCCTTCGGCGCCCTGGTCACTTTGATGATCTTCAATGTGGAGCTGAGCATCTATGCATTTGTGGGGATCATCATGCTCATCGGGTTGGTGAAGAAAAACGGCATCATGATGGTCGACTTTGCCCTCGACGCCCAGCGGAACGAGCAAAAGGATCCGGAGGAGGCTATCTTCGAGGCATGCGTCATCCGTTTTCGGCCCATCATGATGACTTCCATGTGCGCACTCATGGGCACCCTTCCCCTCGCCCTGGGACTGGGCGCCGGCGCCGAATCACGGCAGCCTCTGGGACTTGCGGTGGTCGGCGGGCTTTTGTTCTCCCAGTTTCTGACGCTGTTCGTCACGCCGGTATTCTATCTGTATATGGATGGGTTCCGGCAGAAGCTGGGAAGGCGTTCCCGAAAGATGATCGAGGCTGCCGGCAGCCAGGTACAGCCCTGATGGTTTTATCAGCATAAGCGTCGGTTTCAGCCATTTTCACGGAAGAAGGGCGGGTCAATTTTCGGGTTTAGAAGGCAACTGTTTGTTATCACACAATTATATAATTTATTGCATTGTAGTTTCTTAAACAGGTCCATTCTTTTCTTCTTCGGGGCGTAACCTCTGCCCTCTTTTTCACGACTTAAAATATCAAAGAGGCATTTTGAATGATCAGCCTGCCTGAATCATGAGACCTGGGGACAGGCCCCTATTAGAATCAATGACAGGCAGGACCGATTGAAGAATGGAGGGTACCATGAAGAAACATATTACTATTGCAGGCATTATTTTTCTGGCGAGTGTATTTATTCTTCCGATGATGGCCTTTGGGCAGGGCGGGAGAATGGAAAAAAATCAGGGCAAAATGATGCGGCCGACGGTGGAACAAACACCCGCTCTCACCGCGGAACAAAAGAGTCAGATAGAGGACCTTTTGAAAAAATTTCGTGAGGACAATGCGGACACCCTGAAACAACTTATGACCAAGAGGTTCGATCTTAACACCATCCTGGACACGGACAACCCGGATGCGGGAAAGGCGAAAGCTATTCAGAAGGATATCAGTGATCTCGAGGCTAAATTGGCACAAAAGAGAATCGATCTTTATGTCGAAATGCACAAAATAAATCCGAATGCCAAATATAATAGCGGCATGGGAAGAAATTTTGGCATGAAGGGAAGGTGAGACCCGGCGGGCAAACGATTGCCGCTCTTTTCCAGAAGAAACCCGGTTCAGCGGATTCAGAAGACTTACGTCACTTCATCCGGACATGCGTTGATTCCTTTCGGTAATACAGGAAGGAATCACGCATGTCCTTTTTTACTTGCAGTATTCGCCGGGAATCGCATGATCCCCCTCCTTGAATTCGAAATATATGCAGTCGATGCCTTCAATGGAGGTAAGGGAGTAAATGACGGCATTCATGTAGCTTCGGGCACCGAACGATCCCATTCTTTGGGTCAGAAGTTCTTCGTTATCGACGCCAAGATATGCTTTTCTGTCAGAGACTTTCTTTAAAATGATTTCCGGCAGACCGTCCTTCCGGAATCTTCTGTTCAGTTCCCGGGCGATATCATCGGTCTTCGAGCTCTTCATTGATTTGACAAAAACCGGGCGGTCGGATTCATCCATATACCATATTCCCGGCCCGTAACCGCCCACGAGTTTTTTTGACCAGGCTTTGAGTTCTTCATAGTTGTCCGAAAGAAGTCCGCTTTCGAGTTTCAGCCTGCTGAAATCATCCTGAAGTTTCGTGTTTTCCGAAGTCAGCCTCATATTCTCGGCTTTCACGGTTTCAAGGTCTTTATTGGCTTCATCCAGCGACAACTCAATCTTGCCGAGTCTCTCCCTGGCCGATGTCAGCTCCGTTTTTGTCTTCTCTAACTCTGAATCGGAGCATCCTGAACAGAAGGCATATAGAATCAGAACGAAAATAAGCAAAAAACGAAATCGCATTTTCACGTTCCCCCTGTCATACCCGTTTTAATCCCGGGCATGACACTTTTTCAGACTGTCGTTTTGTTTTGCACGTTCAAATACTACTCCCAAACCCGCTATGCCCCTTTCAATTCAGTCGAGGCTATTTAAGCCGATGAATATTTTTATCCAGCCAGCCCTTGGGAATATCTATGTTAAAATAGAGACGGGATTCATTTCCGGTTTCACTGGAAAGGACATCCATCAGGTCGTACTGGCTGCCGTTATGTTCCACCAGGCTCTGCTGCGTCAACCGAAGCTTCAGAAGCGTCATCAGTGCATATTCCTCGTCCACACTGATCACATGAAACGCGGTAGCAAAGGATTTTCCGTCGCCGCTTGCCAAAACGGAATCCACCAGGCCCATCCATTTTTTCCTGAGTTCATTTGCTTTTTCGATTTCACCCAATTGACGGTACGAAGCCGCCTGCACCATCAGAAGCTGGATATTGAGCCTGTCAAGTGCCAGTCCTTTCGCTGCTTCCTCGATGGTTTCCTGAAATTTTTCTTCCTGAAGCAGATCGTCACTCTTTTTAATCGCCTCGGACACTCCCGATGCGTATGGATTGTACGTTTTCGAAGCGGCATACTCCAAGCGAACCGCCGTATATCTCCTGGCATTCAACTCGCGCTCGTTTGCCCCCGGTCCCTTATTCGAGGGCTGCATTGATTGGAGGCTGTTATTGGATTGGGATTGCCCGGGGGTGGATGTTTTGGGGGTTGCGCAATTCTGGATAAAAAGCAGAGATATTGCCAGGACCAGAAACAGTTTGTTCATGGTATCAATCTTCCTTATGGCTGCATGAAGGGCATTTCATGTGAATCTCCTTTATATGGCGAACCGTTAGTTACGGTTGACTGTTTTCGATCATTTTTTCTTTCTGGGATACCCCGGTGGATGTCATGCCGCCAAATAAATTAATAAAATAAAACAGAAGCGCTATTGCTATTATTATTGCCAATAATTTCATCATGGCTTTCGTCTTGAAATAAAAAAGAACGGCAAGAATGCAAACGATTACGATCGCGATGATGGGTTCTGATTTCAACCATTCAAAAGCGCTCAGGATCAAGCCATTAAGGTCCATAATACCTCTCTTAAATGCGATGAGTAATTTCTGAGATGACTTGCAGCCTTCTGTCCGACGCAGTTTTATGCATTGTTTCCGGCAACCTCTTTGCGATTATGATTGATATCCAGGTACAGGTTATATGAAGACACGGCGCACGGGAAAAGATACGCCAGAATACCGACGGAATCATTTTTGCCAAAAATGAAATAGAGCAGGCATAAAATACTTCCAGCAATGCTGATAATCCAGAACAGGCGGGGAACAGTTGGTTTCCCGGCTCTTTTGGATGCCCACATTTGCACAAACCAACGAGAGGTGAACAGGAAAACTCCGGAAAATCCGACGAGTTTCCATGCGGTGATGCGAAGTCCTAAAATAAATATGATTGTATCGTTCATCAGTTCCTCTTACGATTCACATTTTGGCATGACCGGATTCACTTATCAACCGGCAGGCCGTTTTAAAAAAACCACCTCGATACTTTCTACGCTTGCAGCCATTTCACAGCGGCAGATTCATCCGTAAATATTTTCACGTTGAAACCGGCATTTCTGAAAGTTGTTTCAACAAAGTCGTGTGATCTGTCATCTTCACTGATCAGAATAGCTGAGCGGACCTTTTTTATTAGATGAAGATTATCAGAATCCCGGAATGCGTGATTGTAGTTTTCCAGAACACTGCAGGCATTCCTCGCCAGCCGCACATCAAAAAGAAATCCTTGAATATTTAATTCCAGGCTCCTTTCTGTGATTTCTGCAGACCATTGCCTGGCGATATCGATGGTGAAATCGCCTTTCGCCCGCATTATCAGGAACTTTTTGTCTTCTGACAGGGCGATGGTGTAAGTCATCTCTCCTCCCCCCACGACTAACGTTTTGCATAACCTTAACTTCTATTGTTGCAAAATTTATTTCTTCTTACCATTAAAGTATTCCAGGGCATTTAAAACAAATCTTGCGTATGCCCCGGCTGGTCCACCACCCATTTCAATTGCGACATCGATAGTTTCATAAACCTCTTCCTCCGTGGCACCTGCCTGCAAGGCTTGATCGAGGTGCCATTCCATACATGGTTCGCACTTTGTAACAATGGAAATGGATAATGCCATTAATTCTTTTGTTTTTTTGCCCAGGGCCCCATTCTCAAAAGCCCTTTCCTCTAATTCAAGAAAAGGCTTGTATGTTTTGACATTATTGAGGAATTGGAGGTGTAGCTTTTTGCGGTCTTTGATACTTTGTTCAATTTTTTCAAAGCTTAAATTCGGCATGACATTCTCCATCAACTCTTTTTTCATCAAATAATGACTATTTGTAATATCATATGTTTTGAAGCCAAGTCTTTCATATAGATGCCGTGCTCGGTTTTCAAGGAATGCCTGCAGAAATAAACAGTCAAAGCCTTTTTTCAGACTTTCTGAGTTCCAGCCGCCCCAATATTTCTCAATATAGAATAGCATGTTCTCTTTATGAAGGTCATGAGTGAAATAATAATCATCATCTCTGTAAGGTCGTATTTTCATTTTTATCTTTTCCGAGCCTAATGATAAATCAACCAGAAGGGCATACTGGATCCCAACTTGCCAAGGCCGCTCCGGCCTGGCGGTCTACGGTGGTGAAAGTCGGTCATTTTGCAAGAGCACAACCCTGTTGGGAAAAATTTTAGGCCGATTGATCAATTTTAAGCCGGCATCCTGTGCCTTTCTGATCATTTCATCAAAATCCTTCTTTGATGTGTGAAATGGCGGCTCTATGATGAGTACCTTCCCGTCTGGCTTCAGGATTGATTCCATCTCATCGAAAAAGCCTTGTTGATCAGGGACCTCATGGACCATATAAAACGCCAGAACAAAATCAACATTCTCTGATAAACCCAAATTGTTCGTTTCGCACTTATGAAGTGTTATACGTTCCTCAAGTTCTGTCCCATGGATTTTGGCGCTGACTTTTTGAAGCATCCCCTCCTGTAAATCCGCAGCGATAACCCGACCAGACTTACCTACCATTTGAGCCATCTCAATTGAGAAAAAACCTGGGCCACA
>JBECKW010000346.1:0-9906 GCA_040235505.1 Desulfobacterales bacterium | reverse complement strand
GGCCGGGACCTTCTCGGCACGCCCCTTTCCAAGGTGGCCACTGCACGTACCTTCAATGTGGATGATGCAAACGATCTGGCCAAGGGTGAACTGGTAAGCTGCAACCGGTGCCATTCGATGCCGGACTAGGGCATAGGGCAGAGGGCAAAGAGCATAGGGTAAAAAGCGAATCACCGGCAATTGCCGGCGATAGCTAAAATAGGCAGCATTCCTAAATTTTAGTGCACTTTAGGCACTTTAGCGCGCTTTAAGCACTGTTTTTTAACCCTATGCCCTCTGCTCTATGCGCCCTGCTCTTTGCCCTATGCCCTTTGCCCTATGCCCTTTGCAATCGCCCGCTTGATCAAAGACCGTGCCTCGTCTACCCCCATCGCCATCGCCGCGCCGAAGTAGACGATGCCGAAGGGGATCAGTACGAAGATGGCGAGGAGGATAGGTCCGTGTTGGCCGAAAAGGTTTTTCATGGCACAGCCGGCGCCTGCGGCCAGGAGAGCCGCAATGCCAAGTTTGATCAGATAAGCCGGGGCCAGACCGGTACGGCCGATTCGCTGGTTGAGGTTGTTGCGCAGCAGCGTGAATTCAACCCAGGAGGCGATACCGGCGGAGACGGTCAGTCCGGCCACTCCCCAGCGAGGATCGAGACCGATGGCCGGCGGCAGGGGCAGCGCGCAAAGGTATCCCAGGACAGTAGTCAACGTCACCCGGACGATGGCAAACCGCAGCGGCGTGCGGGTGTCATGGAGCGCATAGAAAACGGATGAATAGAGCCTGCCAAAGGTCGAAGCGAGAAGTCCAACCGTAGCCCCGGCGAGAATTCCCCAGACATAGGTTACGTCGGCCCCCGTGAACCGGCCGGTGTGGTAGATAGCCCCTACCACGACATCCCCCAATGCAAGAAAGGCCGCAACCGACGGCAGCACGAAAAGGGCGATATGCCGAAGACCCGCATCCAGCCTACGCCTGAGCGCTTCGGCCACCTCCCGATGCTCACCGACCGTTCCGGACATCAGGGGCAGCTCCGCCGCCGATACCGACATACCGAACAGGCTCACGGGAAGTATGTAGAGGACCTGGGCATAGCCAAGGGCAGCCACCGCCCCGGTGGGAAGAAGACTTGCCAGAATAAAATCGACATAAGCGCTGATCTGTACCACCCCCCGGCCGATAAAGACGGGGAAGAAATTCCGAATTACCGTTTTTACGTTCGGAAGCCGCCAGGCCAGCGACAGATTCAGGCCCCGAAGGAGCTTCAGCACCGTGGGAAGCTGCACGCACACCTGCAGCGCGCTGCCCAGTACAGATCCCATGGCGACGATCTGGGCGAGGGGATACTGGGGATAGTGATTCCCGAACAGGAGCATGGCGGCGATGATTGCGGCATTCCAGATCACCGGCGCCGTATACGAGAGAAAAAACCGCCGGTGGCTGTTGAGAACGCCGAGACACCATGCCGAAAAAACAAGGAGGCCGCCACCCGGAAAAAGAATCCTAACAAGCCGGACGGTCAATTCCCGCTTTTCGCCTGAAAATCCCGGGGCGATCACATCGATCAGAAGCGGTGTGGCCAGGACCCCCAGAAACACCAGCACGGCAGTGGTCAGGGCCAGTAGCGACGCAATGGCGCCGGCCACCCGCCGGGCCTCCTTTTCGTCTCCTTGGGCCAGAAGCTTTGCGTAAACGGGGATGAAGGATGCAGACAGCACCCCCTCCCCGAACAGATTCTGGAGAAAATTAGGGATCCGGAATGCGGCGATGAAGGCGTCGGCCGCACTGGAATTGCCGAAGAAATGTGCAAAGACCCGCTGCCGGACAAGGCCGGAAAGTCGGCTGAGAAAGATGCCCGCCCCTACGAGAAAAGCAAACCGCTTAGAACTATCGGACGATACATCGCCCGAACCGGCGGGATTTACAGAGGCTGTGGCATTGGTTTTGGGCATCGGCGTCTCATTGGCTTCTGGCGGTTCTCCCGCTGCTACATAAGGGCATTGGGCAAATTTCACTCAGATTCGTCACGAAGACTCAGCGTTATTTCCACCTGCAAATATCCGAATAAATCTTTTCCGCTTGATACAACAAAATTAACCGGATGAAAAGACGGGATATTCGGGATGCGTCCGAGAAAGAGCGTTTACTTCAAATACCCGCCATGATAGTTTTTAACAGATACACGCTTTTGGGCCATCACACACCAATCGTAATGAATCGACAAAAGGATCTACGGGTGGGAACCTTCTTGGTCAGGGTCAAGCAAGTTCGCTGGTATCAATGGCTTTTCACGGCATTGATACTTCTCTATATCGTATATGTCGCCCTTTCTTATCTCTATCTGCCGGGAAAGCTCAAACAGGTGGCGGAGACGGACATCGCCGGGCGCATCGGCCGGAATATCTCGGCGGAGCGTATTTCTTTTAATCCATTTACCCTGTCGCTGACGATCGAAGGGTTCCTGGTTTCAGATCAACCCGGGAAGCCGCTGGTGGGATGGCAGCGGCTGTTTGTGAATTTCAGCCTGCTCAAGTCACTGTTCAAATGGGAAATCGCCCTGGATGAGTTTTCAATCGACCGGCCCGAGATCAATATCGAAAAGAACGGAGATCGGTTCAATTTCAGCGATATCATCGATCGCCTCGATACGGAAACGGCTCCCGAACCCGCTGAAAAGAAAAGCGGGCGGCTGGCCCTGGAAATCGCCGACAGCGCCATTCATCAGGGTGTTTTCAGATACGCGGATTTAAGCGGCGCTACGCCGGCCCGATCGGACTTGAACGATGTGACCCTGCAGGTGACGGACCTCTACCTGGCCACCGGAGATGAAAAGCTCAATCCCTTCGACCTGACCGCGAAAATCCCGGGAGGGGGGAATGTTCGCCTGAGCGGAGAATACCGGATCGATCCGCTTCACGTGGATGCCCGGATTACCGCCGATGCGGTACAGCTGGCCACCTTCAGCGGATTTGTGGAAAACGCGCTCCCCGTGAAAATCGGAAACGGTCTCCTGTCCCTGGACACCCGGCTTCTGCTCGAAAAGAAAAACGGGATTCAGATGCAGCTGGATCAGGGCCGGCTGGAGGTCTCCGATCTGGCACTGGACGACGACGTCTCCGATCCTCCCATGCTGCGCGGCCAATCGATCAAGGTGGATGGGCTTTCCCTGGACCTTCAACAGCGAAGCGTCTCGGTTCAAAATGTGGCGCTTGACGGCATTCGCACCCATCAGTGGCGTGATGCGGCGGGAAAGTTTCGATACGAACATTTGCTGGCCGTTCACGATTCAAAAGAAATGCCGGGGGCTGCGCCCGGGAAAGACACCACTGCACCCTGGAATATCCGGATAAAACAGATTTCACTCAAAAACGGCACCCTGGACTTTTCAGACCAAAACGAGGCGATTACCCGGGACCACGCCCTGTCGGACATCACAGCGGACCTGGAAAATTTCTCACTGACACCGGAAACCCCGATATCGGTTCAGCTTTCCACCCTTCTGGACGAAAAAGGAAAAATCCAGGCCGACGGCACATTGGTCCTCTCGCCCTTTTCCATGAATCTGAACTATAAAATCGACGACCTTCAACTTCCTCCGTTTGCCGAATACCTTGAAACTTCGACCTACTTGAAAATCGAAAACGGGGGGCTGTCGATAACCGGCAGCGCCTCCATGAACAATCCGGCCGGCAGCACCCTGAAAGCGGGACTGAATCTTTCCGTCGACGGCCTTCAGATTCAAGACACCCGCACCGGGTCGCCGCTTTTCAACCTGGGAACCTTTGCCCTGAAGGACCTCAACCTGGACGCCGCCGCCCGGACGATTGCCGTCGTATCGGTGGACCTGGAAAAGCCGGAAGTTTTTGCAGCCATCTCCCCGGAAAAGACAATGAACCTGGCCACACTTTTCAAACCCCGCGGCGCAGCCTCCCCGCAAGTGAAATCCGGCGTAAAAAGCAGCAGGGAAACCCAATCTCCCCCTTGGAAAGTCTCCATCCTCAAAATAAGGTCTCAAAACGGAACCGCCCATTTTTCAGACAGCAGCGTCACACCGACATTCACCACCGGACTTGAGGATATCGTTCTGAACGCGGATCGGATCACCGCAAAGGGACCGGAGCCCATCCCCTTTTCCCTGACCGGCAAAATAGATAAATACGCACCCCTTGCCGTCAAGGGCACCCTTTCTCCCCTGGACCGGCAGCCGGGGTTCGCCCTTACCTCCACCCTGGAGGGTTTCGAGATGCCCACCCTTTCCCCCTATTCCGCCGCCTTGATCGGCAACGACCTCGACAGCGGAAGGCTCTCCCTTAACCTGGACTACCGACTTCAAGACCGCAAGTTGAAGGGCAAAAACAATATCGTCGCAAAAAACCTCTACCTGGGGGAAAAGGCACCCGGCAAACCCGCCGTCAATGCGCCGGTGGCCCTGGGGCTGGCGTTATTGCGAAATCTGGACGGAGTGATCGATCTGGATGTGGGGGTCGCGGGAGACCTGGACGATCCCGGCTTCAGCGTCTCGGGGATTATCGCCAAGGCGCTCGTGAACGTCATCGTGAAGGCGGCGGCATCTCCGTTCAAGTTATTGGGGGCGCTGGTGGGGGGCGGAGAAAATCTTGGTGAGATTGAATTCGCCCAAGGCCTTGGGAGCCTTACCAGTGACGGAGAGGCCCGGTTGAAAAAGCTTTCGGAGGCCCTCGCCAAACGGCCCCAGTTGGCGCTCCAAATCCAGGGGAACGCTTCCGAATCCGAAGACGGCCCGGCGCTCAAAGCCCTGCAAGTACTGAAGCAGGCCGCCGCCGCCCGCAACATATCTCCGGCGGAATTTCAGGCGGCCGCCGGGAACACCGACTGGTGGAAAGTGTCGGAAAATCGCGACATTCTGGAAACTCTCAATAATGCACTGGGCCTTCCCGGCGTGCCCGACCGGACCCGGCAGGTTCAGACGGAAAAGCCGTCACTTCAGGGCGATCCCCTGACGGAAGAAGTCTATCGCCGGCTATATTCGGACGTGGTTGCCGCCCAGACGATCGACACCGAAATGCTTCTGTCGCTGGCCGACAGCCGGGCACTTTCCATCAAGCAGTACCTGGTGGATGTGCTGGGTCTCGATCATAAGCGGGTATCGGTGACAAAAGCCCGGGAAACCGATCTTACCGGCCGAACCCTCACCCTTGGAATCGACGCGATGTAGGTAGCCAGCGCCTATCCCCTCACAGATCGGCAGAATACAATAACTTCAGGCACGCTAGCGCACTTTAGGCACTCTAGGCACTCCGTTTCTCCCCTATCCCAGCAGCCGCACCGCCTCCCTCATGGCGCTGCCGATCTTTATCCCGTTGGGACAGACCCGCTCGGCATCGGAAAAATCCCGGGAAGCCAGAGCATTGCGAATGTCCACCGGCAGTTGCTGAAAAAGCGCCCTGGCTTCGTGCTTCTCTCCATAGCCGTTGTAGTACATCATATATCGCAGCACATCCGGCACCCGGGCGGCGTTCGATAGAACCGATTCGCACCGCATGCAGGCCCTGCAGTAGAAATTGCAGGTGCTGTCGGCAAGGCGAGCCAGCACTTTTCGATCGAGGCTGGTAAGCGCCTTTTCGTCCTTTGCGGCCGCCACATTGTCTTTCAGGATCGTCAGGTTGCTGATCTTGGAAAGCACCGTGGTCACCCGTTTGTCCTCCCACACGGCTTTGAGCTTTGCCTGCTGCAGCGTGTAGCCCTTGTCCATGAAATGCTGCATGGCCGAAAGATCCTCCTCCTGGCTTCCGGAAGTCTGGGGCATTCCCTGGGGCGGTCCACCCTGCGGCATGCTTGGGGGAGCGCCTTCCGCCCCTCCCGGCATTCCCTCCCCTCTCGCTCCGGGCATATTGGCCGGAGGCGGGCCGCCGAACATCGACCCCTGGGACTTCATGGCGATGAATCCGACACCGGCCTTGGAGAGGGCGTCCATGCCCCGCTTTATCTCATCATCGTTCATGACCTGATAGTTATAGGTGGTCTGGATGGCGTCAATCCAGCCAAGATCCGCCGCGGCCGTCATCATCGCGGCCATGTTGGCATGGGCGCTGAATCCGAAGAATTTGATTTTCCCTTCCTTCTTCCGCTGCTCGACCCATGATTTTACTTCCGGTGTCAGCTTGCTCGGATCCGAAAGCATGTGGATGAAGTAAAGATCGATATATTCGGTCTGTATCCGTTTCAGGGACTGGTCAAGCAACCGGGTCAGTTCTTGGGGCTCGGTGGCATGGGAGGCTTTCGTGACCAGAAAAACGTCCTTCCGGTCCTCCGGATATTTGGAAAAGTATTGACCAAGCCCCAGTTCGCACTTTCCGTTTTCGTAACTGGAAGCGGCATCCCAGTGGCAGATCCCCATTTTGAAAGCCATTCGAAGCAGGCTCTGGTTCGTGGTCCAATCGATCCCGCCAAGGGCGAGGATGGGAAGAGAGACCCCGGTCTTTCCGAGAACCCGGGTGGGAATTTTCCCGGCGGACCCGCTCTTTCCGGCATCCGCGGCGAGAATGTTTCCGGCCGATCCTGCGGATAGGGCCAGGGACGCGCCGGTGAGGGTGGTGGCCTTTAAGAAGGCCCTGCGGTCCATATGACTTTTTCCGGTGTTCATAGACGTCTACCTCCTGTGGATCTACCCGGTGGCAATTACCGGTGGTTGGGGGTATTCCGGCCCAAAGGCGGGAAACCTTGTGCGACGAAAACAATTGACCATGTTGTTTGTAAAATGGCATGATGGCGTCGCAGGCACATTAGCACTCCATGCATTTTTATTGATACAATGCGCAAAAATAATTTTTAACATGGGGGTGCCGAGAATCGATTTCGAATTATCCTTCCAGGTGATCGGAGGTCTTATGACAGAAGATAATGCCATCTACGATATCAGCGTCATACTCGGGAAAGAGTCGTTTCCCTTTCCGGGCGACCCGCCGTTCTTAAAAGAAATGCATCTGACCATCGAGGGCAGCGGCATCTGCAACGTCTCCAGATTGGAAATGAGCGCCCATTCGGGCACCCATATCGACACTCCGGCCCACTTCATCGCCGGGGGAAAAACCCTGGACGATTATTCCCCTCGACACTTCATTCTCCCCGCCCGGGTGGTGGCCGTCGACGGCAGGGAGTCGGTCGAGGCCGCCCATATCGAAAGTATTGACTTGAACCCGGGGGATGCAATTCTCCTGAAAACAAACAATTCCGCCGCCGGTCGCTGCACCAGCGGACGTTTTTCCGAAGATTTCGTATACATTTCCGGTGGGGCGGCCTCGGTTCTCGTCGAAAAGAAAGCCGGTCTGGTGGGCCTTGATTATATCACCATCGATAAGCTGGGCGACGAAACCTTTCCGGCGCATCGAAAACTCCTCGGCAGCGGCATTCCGGTGCTGGAAGGGATCAATCTGGGCGGGGTATCTCCCGGCCGCTATACCCTCATCTGCCTTCCTCTGAAAATACAGGGGGGAGAGGCTTCCCCTGTCCGGGCGGTACTGGTCGGCGGAGACCTGTAAAATTGCGAAAGAGATGTCATGTATGATTGAGAACAACCGCGGCGCCGCCTGCATCAGCATTGTTATACCGACCTACAACCGGGGATGGGTTCTGAAGGAAGCCATCGATTCGGTACTGATGCAGGATTACCCTGATTTTGAGGTAATTGTCGTGGACGACGGCTCCACGGATGACACGCCGAATATTCTGAAGGCCTGCGGCCCCCGTATCAGCGTTTTCCGACAACAGAACCGGGGGGTAAGCGCCGCCAGAAACCGGGGCGTTCGGGAAGCATCCGGGAGCCTGATCGCCTTTCTCGACTCGGACGATCTCTGGATGCCCGGAAAACTAAGCGTCCAGGCCGAGTTTTTCCGCTCCCGCCCCGATGCGCTGATTTGCCAGACTGAAGAGATCTGGGTTAGAAACGGCCGCCGGGTCAACCCGAAAGTCCGCCATAAAAAACCGTCCGGGGATATTTTCGAACCTTCCCTGGAACTCTGCCTGGTGAGCCCGTCTGCGGCAATGTTGCGCCGGAGCCTTTTGGAAGAGATGGGGGGATTTGACGAGTCTCTTCCGGCCTGTGAAGATTACGATCTTTGGCTTCGCATTGGATGCCGCTACCCGGTGTATCTCATCGACACCCCCTTGATCGTAAAACGCGGGGGACATGACGATCAGCTTTCCCGGCAGCCGTCCCTGGACCGGTATCGGATCGAATCTTTAAAAAAGCTCCTGGAAAGCGGGATTCTTTCCCCAAGCCAGCGACAGGCCGCTGCAAAGGTGCTGGTGAAAAAATGCGGCATTTACGCAAATGGATGTTATAGGCGGGGACGAAGCACAGAAGCCGCCCTTTATCGCTCGATCGAGGCTGATTTTTCCAGACAAATCCTCCGGGATTTTGTTTGTTGATAAGGTAAAATTCTTGAAAGGAGGGCGCCCCATGGATATTTTGAAGAAAAACATCGGAAGACGGCGGTTCATCTCGTTAAGTTCAATGGCCCTGGGAGCCGGTATGCTTTTAAAACCCGCCGGTATGCTTTTTGCCGCAGAGGGAACCCCGGCTCCGGCAAAAAAGGAGAAAACAGGCGGTACGAAATACGGCAAGTACATCACACTGTCTCAGAATAATCCGCCCACGGAGCGCGGCATCGCCATGTTCCCCATGGAAGGTGACTATCCAGGATTTTCCACCGTGATCATCGGCAGAATGCCTCCCCCCGGTCCCATGCCCAGTCACGACGCGCCGGAGCAGCACAATGAAGAAATAGAGTATCTGATCCATCTCGGAAACGTCCCGGACGACCCGCTGGACCTGGGAGCGGATGTGGATTTTTTCCTGGGCAAGGGAAAATGGCTGGAAAGGCATGAGCTGAAACGCTCCACGGCGGTCTTCCTCCCGAGGGGCCAGTGGCATTGTCCGTGGAAGGTGAAAAAGATTCGAACGGCCATGAGCTGGGTAAACGTCCGGATCGGAGACGCTTCCCAGAGCAGCGTGCCCCCGGGAGCCGGGGTACCTGCAGGCACCGGCGGGATGCCGCCCGGCGCCGGAGGCAACGCTTCGGGCGGCGCTCCGGGAGGAGCGCCGGGTGGAAGTCCGGGAGCTATGCCGGGGGGCGACGTGACTCCGTTGAGCGACGAAGAGCGGGCGGCGGCAAAAACCAGTGGATATGTGTTCGACGAATTGCTCCTCTCAGGGGCTCCGAAGGGGATGAAGGACCCGGTGGGCGGAAAATGGATCGCCTGCACGGATTGCACGAAGCTCGCAGGGGCTCCGCTCACCCGAATCATACGGTACCGACCGGGAAATGCTCCGTATAATATCATCGATCGTCAAGCCCATGAATATGGATCCCTTTTTATTTTTATGGGAACTGATCTTGAGGATTGCACGAATCTCGGCGCGAAAGTCGAATTGCTCCTGGGGCCGGAAAAAGAGAAGCACGTGATCGACAAGTCGGCGATTGTATACGTACCGAAGGATACGGACCATGGACCGTTCAGGGTAACGGAAGCAAGCGGGCAGTTCAACTTCCTCGAAATCGTGGCAGGTCCGCAACTGCCCCTAATTTGACCCGGCTTTCGAGAGTTCGGTTCGGCCGGTCAAGCTTTATAAGTCCTATAGAAAATAGGTTTTATAGGACTTATTTGACCTATATGACTTATCTTTTTCTTTCACTGAAAAGAAAGCCCCGCCGCAACTCATTGCGGCGGGGCTTTTAATTCTACCGTTTCGGCGGATTATTTATCTTCCTTCACCTCTTCAAAATCCGCGTCCACCACATCGTCATCGGCCGCCTGGCCGCGTCCCGCCTGTCCGGCATCCGCACCGCCGGCGGCCTGCTCGCCCTCCGAAGCGGCCTGCTGATACATGGCTTCGGCAAGCTTGTGGGACACCTGGGTCAGCGCCTCGCTCTTCTGCTTGAT
>JBECKW010000248.1:0-5438 GCA_040235505.1 Desulfobacterales bacterium | reverse complement strand
CAAAACAGGAAGTTTTGCCGCCGGGCAGGATGCTGCCGAGCCGATCTGGAAATCGTGCCGATCCACAGAATGACGGATTTATATTACATAAATTTTACGATGTAAACCAAATATCCGAGGAATGTCCTGTCACCAAAAGGAACATCCCGCTCCCAGTTCGCACGGGGTGTGTCTGCACCGTTGCCACGATGAAGGTCCGGGGCAGTCGATTCCGCCCGGGGACTCTTTGGGACATTCGATGTGTTGGAGACACGTTAATTCCAGTATATTTTTTTAAGTAAAAAATAGCCGATAAATAGTTCCTCATCCTTTGCGACGCCGGGCTATCAAAGTGTCGGAAGCAGGTTCAATCTCTATTGCCCGTCCCATGTCTCAAAAAATTTTTTCCAAGTCTTCCTTTTAAAAATTGGAAAAAGATGCTATTGTCATCCATTATTTTATAGTTCTAATTAATGATAGCTTTCTACGTTCCTTGTACGCCGGATACAGCAGCGGTCACATGGCAGGGCCATTTTTTTCAACACGATGAGAGGACCAGAACACAATGAGTGAAAAGAGTTATGTCTATGTCGGAAACTGGAGCTTTCAGCCCAAGCCTGCAAAGGGCAAGGGCATTTCCATTTTTCAGTATGACCCTGAAAACGGCGACTTGGAACTGATGGAGACGATTCGACCGGACGTGGCAGCCGGTCAACTCTATCTGGACGCCGAGCGTAAAGTTCTTTATGCCGTGGACGAATGCGGCGAGCGCCGCGGCGAAATCGGCGGCGGGGGCTACCTGCTGGCCTTCCGCATCGATTCCGAGACCGGGAAACTGACGCTGATGAACCAGAAAGATTCTCTCGCTCCGGAGCCGTCTTATCTTCATCTGGATAAATCCGGAAAATACCTGGTAACCTGTCACTGCGTCGATCCGTTTCATGTCACGAAAATTGTCAAGCGTCCGGACGGGACGTATGGCAACGAGGTGCTGTTTGACGACACGGCCCTGGTGATGTTCCGGATCAATGACGACGGGAGCCTGGGCGACGCGTGCGATGTCGCCGTCACCAGGGGAACCGGCGGCAAGGACCCGCGTTCCCAGGTGAATATCGACCCGGTTTCAGGCCACATTCAGCTGGTGGAGGTTATTTCCCGTTTGCATTCCGTTGTGGCCAGCCCGAGCGGTGAAATGCTCGCTGTCTGCGACAAGGGGATGGACAGGATTCATACGTATCGCATTGACCGCGAAAACGGAAAACTGGTTCATCTGGACACATGGGTTTCAGACGAGGTCGCCTGTTTCCCACGGTATGGTGCGTTCCATCCAACGCTGCCGATTTACTACGCCAACAATGAGAACTACGCGGGACTGAACAGTTTTCATTATGATGAAAATACCGGGAAACTGGACCTCCTTAAAAAATTGTACCTGCTGCCCGAAGATCCCGGCCTGGTGGAGGGCAAACCCGTTGGCGCGCAGGATATCATGGTCCATCCAAACGGGAAATATTTATACAGCACGCTGTGCGGTTTGAATCTGATCGTCGTCTGTGATCTGGATGAGAAGGGCCTGCCGACCGTGAAACAGCTGGTGGAAAGCAACGGCAACCTGCCCCGAGGCATCCAATTGTCTCCTGACCGCCGATTCCTTCTTTCCGGCAATATGGTTTCCGGTGACATCACGACCTTTGCCGTTAATGAAGATGGGTCGTTGACCTCTACAGGAAAGGTCTTTGAGGCCGTTTCGCCCTCGGCGATTCGTTTCTTTACTGTAATTCAACCCTAAAAAAAGAAGAGGTGTTCCATGCGTTTGTTTTCCCCCCGAACCTTGGTCTTCCTGATCTGCTTGGCTTGCCTGTTAACGCTGTTCGCCATGCCGCTTGATGCGGCGGAAAAAAAGCCCTTGAACGTCGGAGTGGCAAAGGTGGACATCACACCGTCGGATCTGACGGACCTGAACGCCTGGGGCGGGTCGTTCAAGGATGTTCACGATCCCATCTTCGCCCGGGTGCTGGTATTGGATAACGGCATCAACACCGCGGCCATCGTGGCCCTCGACATGGTCGAGACCGGCGACACGATGCCGGTACGCCGGCGCATTGAGAGTGAACTCGGCATTCCGGCCAGCCATGTCATGATCGTATCGAGCCACGACCACAGTGCGCCGCGGCTGGGCAGCGTCACCCCCGGCGGGTTGGCCCACGGGGCCAGTTCGGCGACGGCGGCATATACAGACTTCGTCTACGATAAGATCGTCGCTGCATTGAAGCAGGCCAAGGCATCGTCCCAGCCGGCCCGCTTCGGGCTGGGAACCGGTTACTGTGATATCAACGTGTACCGTAGTGGATACACGCCCCAGGGCTGGCAGGGCGTCGACCATAACGGCCCCTCGGACAATACGGTCTGGGTCCTCAAGTTCGAAACCATGTCCGGCAAGCCCATCGCTCTGCTGTTCAACTACGCGGTCCACTCCGCGGTGGCCCTGGGAACCAAGGAGTTAAGCGGCGATCTTGCCGGCGCCGCGGAGCGCTATGTCGAGGCGCGCTATAAAGACGGGATTGTGGCGCTCTACAGCATGGGGCCGGCCGGTGATCAGAATCCCGTCATCATGCCGCCGGTGGAAGGTCTTGGATCGAATGAGGCGAGCAAGTCTGCTGCGCAACAGGGGCCGCCGACGCAGCGCTCTGTTGACGCGCCGGTTGTGTACGACGCCGTCAATTCCATGGGGACGGTCCTCGGCGCGGAAGTCGTCCGGGCCGCCAATTCGGTTGAGAAGATGACCTCGCTGGTGCGCATCGAGGCGGACGAGCGCATTGTCCCGTGCCCGGTGAGAAAGGGCGTCAATCAGCAGGGACTGGAGAAGCAGGCGGATGTTTCGTCCATAAATCTTCATCTGAGCCTGATCCTGATCAACAACGTGGCACTGCCCGGCGTTTCAGGCGAAGTGGCCACCAACATCTATTTGCATTTAAAAAAGGAGTCGCCGCTCACCAAGACGATCATGCTCACCCTTTGCAATGACCGCGTCGGCTATATCGTTGAAGACGCTGCCTACGACATACCGACGCACCAGACAAACGGCACACCCATTGCGAGGGGATACGCCGAAAACGCCATCGTCAACGGCCTGACAGAGATGATCGAACAGTATTACTAGCCCGGGCGGTCCATTTGCCTGAGAGCATCAACGAAACCCCTCCGAGGCGGTGGAGGGGTTTCATCATCATCGCATCTTCACCCACATCGCGATGTGGAGAAAGATATGAGTCGATTCAGGATCGCAAATTACGCAATCTTCGCCGGCCTCCTGTTGGCAGCGGTGTCATGCACGGGTTCCGGAAATACGGATTCCACAGAAGCGCAGCGGGCTCCGGCGACCCGCCAAACCCAGACACCGGCGGCTGTGTCGTGGACCTACAACGGTGACGGTACGGCAACCGGAAATGACGGCTCGACGGTGATCGTGGGACTGGACAAAGTGGCCGGTACCGCGGATGACAACCAAATCGTCAATCCCAAGGGCACCGTTTTGCGCTCCCATGTAAAAGCGGCAAAAGACAAAGACGGGGCCCCCTTTGTGGCGCTGGGAAATGGGTTCAACCTTTACGGCGGTGCCGATGGCCTGCTCGGAACCATCGATGATGTGGTAAAGGGGTTTGGAACCTACCCCCAGAGCGATCCCACGGGCGCAACCAGGGAACCGTTGGATTGGCGCCTTTTGGACATCAAGGGAAGCGAAGCGGTATTGATCTGTTCGCGCATTGTCGATGCCGTTCAATTCAATTTGCGCGCGAGCGATGGAAACGACTGGAAAAACAGTAACCTGAGGTCCTGGCTCAACAGCCGGGGCGGGCGAAACCTGAAGGGGGGCACCACAGGATTCTACAACGCCGCTTTCAGTGAAGCGGAAAAGGCAAAAATCAACCTCACCCGCGTGAAGATGGACTATTCAGGCTGGCCGCAGTGGGATCCGAACCTGGACCAATACAAATATCAGGGAACTCACGGCACCTATCCCGCCTATAACCGAACCAATGCCTCACCCAACTACTGGGAACTCTACACCACAACCGGTGAAAGTACCGATGATTACGTATATGCGATCAGCGGTGAAGAAGGTTTCGAATACTTCGGTCCGACCACCTGCCAGGTCGTGGAAGGCTGGAGCCTGGTGAACTACTTCAACGGATATTTCACTCCCACTGAATATGCAAAAGCTCAGGGAGCGAAATTCAATGACGGTCACAATGGCGCCGCTTTTCGCGGCAACGGTGATACGTGGAGCCGGTCGCCGGGACGCCCGGTGGATGAAAACGGAAACTACTACGGGGTTTTCTTCGGCGCCACCGGGGACTTCAATTCAGGTCGCATCGTCAATAATATTCAGAACAACACCTGCTACGGCGCGCTGCCGATGATCAACGTAAGCCTTCGGGGCTGAGTGCAATTCGTTATTGCTTCAAAGAAAGGAAAACTGCAAATGGCGAAATTCAACAGAAGGGATTTCCTGAAAACCGTGGGGCAGGGGACCGTGGCAGCGGGACTGGGTGCGGGCTTTTCCGAGACAGCCTGGCTAAACGTCAATGAAGCCCATGCTGCGGAGAACAGCAGCGCGAGTAAGGTCTATACCGCTGGAAACAGCTCGGCTATTTTCGACAAAACACTTCTTTCAAACAGTGTCTTCGCGGAACAGCCGCTATCCTTTAACCCGGTTCCTCCCGAACGGATCGGCATCGTCACAGATCCCCGGGCCAAGGAAAAATTGGGTACCGGGGGCGCAGGCCGCCAGGTAGAAACCGGCGTGTTTATCCAGCCCAACGGTGATCTTCTTTTCAAGGTCTATGCACCCAACGTTCAGAAGGTTGAAATACATCTGCTGGCAATGGAACCCCGCCCGAATATCGCCCTCGAGAGGCAGCCTGACGGTATGCACACCGGCGTGTTCCCCTTCGACCCGACCTTTTGCGGCCCCATGTCCAGCGATGTCTATTTCGACGGAACGCTGATCATCTACCCCTACTTCCCCGTGTTCTGGCACCGGGAACGCCCCGTAAATTTCATCGAAATCCCCGACCCGGAGACCGGCTATATCTATATCAAAGATGTGCCCCACGGCGCGTTCTCGCGTGAGATTTTCCGGTCGAAGACATTTAATAACTGGCAGCGCTGCATGGTGTATACCCCGCCCGCCTATCAGGAAGGCGGGAAGTACCCGGTGCTCTACCTGCAGGCCGGCGGTGGAGAAAACGAAACCACCTGGGAGTACAACGGACGTGCGGCCCATATACTCGACAACCTGCTGGCCGAGGGAAAATGCAAGCCGTTCGTTGTGGTTACCTGCGACGGCGGCGTCAAATATCCGGAAAAGCTTCCGGGCCGCGGCGAGTCGATCCCAGGCTTTCGGGACATGCTTATAAATGATGTGATCCCGTTTATCGAATCCAGGTACCGCGTCA
>JBECKW010000212.1:0-12096 GCA_040235505.1 Desulfobacterales bacterium | reverse complement strand
GCGTTTCACCGCCGTCATCGGCTGCGACCACCCTCCCCAGATGCTCCAGGTTGACCTGGTGACAAATTCCGGAATTGGGCGGGACCACCCTGAAATTGCCGAAGCTCTTCTGGGCCCATTTGATCAGTGCGTAACGTTCCCGATTGCGATGGTATTCCAGATCGACATTTTGAATCCTTGCATCCGGAATGCCGAAGCGGTCCACCTGAACCGAATGATCCACCACCAGGTCCACCGGCACCAGCGGGTTGATCTTTTCCGGGTCTCCCCCCAGGGCTTTCATGGCATCGCGCATGGCCGCCAGATCCACCACCGCCGGAACGCCCGTCAGATCCTGCATCAGAACCCTCGAAGGATGGTAAGGAATTTCCACCGGTGCCTCATAGCGCTTCTTCCAGTCGGCGATATTGACAAGATTCTCCTCCAGGACCACGTCACCGTCCAGTTTTCGCAATAGATTTTCCACCAGAACTTTTATGGAAAACGGCAGCCTCGAAACTTTCGCAATCCCCTTCGATTCAAGCAAGTTAAAGTCGTATACCGAATAATTTTTCCCGCCCACCTTCAACGTTCGAACAAAGTCCTGCCGATCCATAAAGCGCCTCCAGCCTTCTCAAATTAATCAATGAATAACTATCAGGAAATATAATAACTTGAGCTACAAGATGTCAATTTAAAAGCCGGGAGGCCAAGCGGCTGGGAGGCTGGGAGGCAAAACACAAACGGCTTTGAAATGCAAGGACGCCCAAGCCAAACTTCTTCCCGCTCACCATTCACCCTCTGCCCCAATGCCCTTTCCCCTCTGTGCCCCTGTACCTTTGTCCCTCTGTTCCTTTGTGCCTTTGTGCCTTTGTGCCTTTGTGCCTCATCCTCAAAAATCCTATTGAAACTGTTTCCAAATAAATGCTATATGTTATAACTCTAATGGATTAAGGGCCAATTTATGTTCAGCGATTTGAAATACCATGTGGCTGCGGGAAGTTTTGTGGCTGCAAAAAATGATAAACGAATCCTGCAGGCATTTCTGGGGACCTGTGTCGGTGTCGCCATGTATGACGCCGCCGAAGGGCCGGCGGAGATTGGTTTATCCGTACCCCGCCTCCCGGATCAGATAGACGCCCTTCCCGAAGATCTTTTCTCCTCCTCGCCGGATAAACTGTTTCAGGAGGCGACCTCCTCATGAGAACTCCGGAAAGCCGGCAGCAGCTTCTGAAACGTTTGCCCGGAGTGGATTCGATGCTGCTTCGGGCGCAAACCATGCCGCAGTTCCGCGAAACGCCCCGGGCTCTTTTGGTGGATGCCATCCGGGAAGCCCTCGCAGGCCTCCGCGAGATAATTCTTTCCACCGACAGCGTTACGGCACCGGATGACATCGGCGAAGAGCAACTGATCATCACCATTGAAAAAGCGCTTGCCCGGGCCATCACACCGAATCTTCTCAGACTGGTCAACGGCACCGGGATCATCATCCATACCAACCTGGGCAGGTCGCTCCTGGCCGACGCAGCGCTGGAGCACATCGGGCGCATCGCAACCGATTACAGCAACCTCGAGTTCGATCTTGAGACCGGCCGCCGGGGTTCCCGTTACAGCCTCGTGGAAAAACTTCTCTGCAAACTCACCGGTGCCGAAGCGGCCATGGTGGTCAACAACAACGCCGCCGCCGTTCTTCTGTGCCTGGACACCGTGGCCAGGGAAAAGGAGGTGGTGGTGTCCCGGGGCGAGCTGGTGGAGATCGGGGGCTCCTTCCGCATCCCCGACGTCATGGCCAAAAGCGGCGCAATCCTGAAGGAAGTGGGTACCACCAACCGGACCCATCTGAAGGATTACCACCGGGCCATCGGCTCGGCCACCGGACTTCTACTCAAGGTACACACCAGCAATTTCCAGGTCATGGGGTTCACGGCCTCCGTCGGACTGCCGGAGATTGTCGAATTGGGCCGTCAGTTTCACATCCCCGTGATGGAGGACCTCGGGAGCGGCACTCTCGTCGATTTTTCCGAATACGGCCTCACCCCGGAGCCGACGGTTCAGGCGTCGGTGGCGGCCGGGATCGATCTCATTACCTTCAGCGGCGACAAGCTCCTGGGGGGCCCCCAGGCGGGCATCATCCTGGGCCGGGAAGAACTTCTGCGGCAAATCAAGGAAAATCCCCTGACCCGGGCCCTTCGTATCGACAAACTGACCCTGGCGGCCCTGGAGAGTACACTTCGGCTTTACCAGGACGAAAAAAAAGCCATGGCGGAAATCCCCACCCTTCGAATGCTGATGCTTCCCGAAAGTGAAATCGCGGAAAAAGCGGGCCGGCTCGCTGATCTTCTGGGGCAAATCGGCGATGAGCGCCTCGAGATTCAGGTAATCACACGCCACGGCAAGGCCGGCGGGGGCTCTCTGCCGATGCTGGAACTGCCGGGCCGGTGCCTCGCTGTCCGCGTGCACGGATTTTCGGCCTCCGCCCTTGAAAAAGCCATGCGGACCTCGCGTCCGCCGGTGATCGGCAGGATTGAATCGGACACGTTCCTCCTGGACCTTCGAACCATTAAAGACCAAGAATTTATCTTGATTAAAAATGCTTTGAACCATATTTTAAGCCCGGAATGACGCAGGAAGGATTTATGACTGACAAGACCAGCCGGCTCTTCAACCACCTGAGCAACACCCATGACTTTCTACTGGCAAAAACCGATGCCGGCGACCGCACCGACGGCCGGAAACGTCCGGACACCATTCCCGACGCCCTGCTGAAAGCTTTTCCGGACCTTTTGACCGGTCGCCGCTTTATGGACCATGCCCTGGGGGTTCTGGAGTCGGTGGAGGTCTTTTCCACCTGTGCCGTCCGAATCGCCGGAATGGACCGTTTGACGCAGCCCGAAGATCCGGCATCACTCCTCGCCGTGGCCAGGGCCATCGATTCGGTATGTCATAATGAAAACGGGGTCTGGGGGATGATCGATTCGGAGCTTTTCGGGTGCTTCTTCCCGGAAAAGCCCGAGCCGTTCTGCGAAACCGCAGCCCGCCTGGTTCGCGATGAACTTCCCGAAGAAAACCGGCCGCGGGTCATTATCGGAACCGCTGCGTATCCGGCTTTTTCCTTTTCGAAAGACCGGATTTTTGAAAACGCCTGCAAGGCCGTGGATCATGCCTGCTTTTTCGGCCCCGGCAGCACCGTTGCCTTTGACGATGTGAGCTTGAACATCAGCGGTGACAGACTTTTCCAGAGTGGAGACATCCATGCGGCCATCGAGGAATACAAAACGGGGCTCCAGATCAACGACCGGAATATCAATCTTCGAAACAGCCTGGGCGTCTGCTACGGACTGCTGGACCGGCTCGACCTCGCGAAACAGGAATTTGCCGCCGCGGTCTGTTGCGACAACCATGAATACATATCCCTGTACAACCTCGGACTGATTCACATGCTTCTGGAGGAGCGTGAAAAAGCCTTGGAATATTTCAAAAAGGCCCAGAAAATCGGTAATGATGTCTTTGAGGTCACCTATCAGACGGGACGCCTGCTTCTGGAAATGGGGGACGCCGATGACGCACTCCCCTATCTGAACCGGGCCATAGAACTCGATCCATCATCAGCCCAGGCCCACCGGAGCATGGGGGACTATCATGTCGGCCGGGATGATCTCAGCGAAGCGGCGACGGCCTATAAGAAAGCCATTAAACTGAACCCCAACGATGCGGCGGCCCTTTCGGCCATGGGCGCCTTGTATGACATGCGGGATGAAAACACCGAAATTGCCACACTCTATTGCGAAAAGAGCGTGCAGCTCTCTCCGAAAGACGGCCTGTTCTATCTTCGGCTCGGCCGGCTCTACCTGAAACAGGACCGGGTGGATGAAGCCCGGCAGGCCTTCAAGGCCGCAGCCGACTTAGGACAGTGTACACCCGAGCTCATGGAGGAGAACGAACGCCCCCAGAAGGCCTGTTGATTTTTTCCCTTGAATGTTTATTGTCCTGCGAGGAAGGAGATTGTTGTTAAATGCCAATTTACGAATATCGTTGTGATCAATGCCAGAAGACCTTTGAATGCCTGGTGTTCGGTTCGGAAACGCCGAGCTGCCCCACCTGCAACAATGAAAATATCCAGCGAGTGATGTCCGCCTGTGGATTTGTCAGCAAATCCGGCAGCGGCCAGACCGTGAGCCGGTCCGCCGGCGCCTCCTCCTGCAGCGGCTGCACGTCCGGCAGTTGCGGAAGCTGCGGTCACTGATGACCCGGCGGCTTCGAATTGGCACCCGGGGCAGCAAGCTGGCCCTCTGGCAGGCAAACTGGGCTAAAATTGCCCTGGAAGAAGCCTTTCCCTCCGAGACCATCGACCTTGAAATCATCAAAACCAAAGGGGATAAAATCACCGATGTGCCCCTGGCCCGGGTGGGCGGCAGCGCCCTTTTTGTCAAGGAACTGGAACAGGCCCTTCAGGACGGGCGCATCGACATCGCGGTCCACAGCATGAAGGACATGCCCTCGAGCATCGCCGACGGGCTTTGTATCGGGGCCGTCCCCCAACGCGAAGTCCCCTGGGACATTCTCATTTCAAAGAAAAATATTCCCTTTGCTCAACTCCCCGACCGCGCCCGGATCGGCACCAGCAGCCTGCGGCGCCAGGCACAGCTCCTTTGCGCGCGTCCGGATCTTGTCATGGTGTCCCTGAGGGGAAATTTGGACACCCGGATTCAAAAGCTTGAAACCGAGGATCTGGATGCCATCGTGGTGGCGGCGGCGGGTGTCAAGCGCCTGAATTTTGAAAACCGAATCACCCAGTATCTGAAAGACGATCTGCTGCTCCCCGCCGTGGGTCAGGGTGCGCTGTGCATCGAAATCCGGGAAAACGACCCGGAAGCCGCCCGGCGCACGGTCATTCTGGATCATGCCGCCTCCCATACGGCGGTCCGCGCGGAGCGGGCGTTTTTAAGGAAGCTCGGGGGAAGCTGCCAGGTCCCCATGGCCGCCCTGGGCACCCTCGAAGAAGGGACTCTCACCCTTCAGGGGCTGGTGGCATCCCTGGATGGCACACGAATCGTGCGGGACCGTTTCTCCGGCCCCGCCGGCGATCCCGAACGCCTGGGATTTGATCTGGCGGAAAGCCTGATATCCCGGGGCGCAAACGACATTCTAAAAGAAATTCTATCGGAAGCACCCTGTCATGACCCAAGGTAAAGTCTATCTGGTGGGAGCAGGTCCCGGCGATCCGGGCCTCATCACCCTGAAGGGAATAAAATGCATCGAATCCTCGGATGTGCTGATCTATGACTATCTGGCATCCCCTGCACTCCTGGGTTATGCCGCTCCGGATGTGGAGATCATCTATGTGGGGAAAAAGGAAGGCACCCACACCCTGCCCCAGGCGGAAATCAATCAGCTCATCGTCCAAAAGGCCCTTGAGGGTCATACCGTTACCCGATTGAAGGGGGGAGATCCGTTTATTTTCGGACGGGGCGGAGAGGAGGCCGAAGCCCTCACGGCCCGCGGCATCTCCTTCGAAATCGTACCCGGTGTGACCTCCGGCGTTGCGGCCGCCGCCTATGCGGGAATCCCCGTCACCCACCGGAGCATGACCAGCACCCTGGCGTTTGTCACCGGCCATGAACACCCGGACAAGGAAACCTCCAACGTGGATTGGGCCTGCCTTGCCAAGGGCATCGGCACCCTTGTCTTTTTCATGGGGGTGAAAAATCTTCCGGAAATTGTCAACCAGCTCGTTCAAAACGGGCGACCCGCCTCCACCCCGGTAGCCCTGGTCCGCTGGGGAACCACCCCCCGGCAGCTCACGGTCAGCGGCACCCTGGAAAACATCGTGGAACGGGTTCGGGCGGCAGGACTCAAGGCGCCGGCCGTCATCATCGTGGGAGAGGTGGTGGGTCTTCGCGAGCGCCTTCAGTGGTTCGAGGGAAAACCCCTCATGGGGAAAACCATCGTGGTCACCCGGGCCCGGGCCCAGGCCAGCGATCTGGTCTCCCACCTGGAAGCCCTCGGCGCCGACTGTTTCGAGTGCCCCACGATCCGGGTGGCGCCGTCGGAGGATATGGCCCCCCTGGATGAGGCCATCAAAAACATCAGCACTTACCATTGGTTGATTTTCACCAGCGTTAACGGTGTCAGCGCCTTTTTTGAAAGATTCTTCGCCCTCGGCATGGATGTCCGGTCCCTGGGTCATATCCGAACCGCAGCCGTGGGACCCGCCACGGCCCAAAAACTTCTCGAATACGGCCTCCACAGTGATATCGTTCCGGATAACTACCGGGGCGAGGCAGTAGCCGCCGCCTTTGCCCGGGAAGAGATTCAAGGGAAGCGCATTCTGCTTCCCCGGGCCGCCGAAGCTCGTCCCGTTATCCCCCGGGAACTCACCAAAATGGGTGCACTGGTTTCGGATGTCCCGGCCTACAAGACCGTGCAGGACACCCGGAATGCAGACCGTCTCATGGACCTTTTAAGAGAAAAACGTGCCGATATGATCACCTTCACCAGTTCTTCGACGGCGAAGAACTTCAAGGCACTCTTTACTCCTGAAGAATTCCAAGCCCTCACCGCCGATGTCCCCGTCTGCGCCATCGGCCCCATCACGGCCGATACGGCAAGGTCCCTCGGCATGCAGGTCGACCTGGTAGCCGAAGAATACACCATTCCAGGGCTCTGCGATGCCGTGCTGAAGTACTTTGAGACGAGATAAATAAAATATCATTTTTAAACTTCTCGTTGAAGGGAGCTGCAATGAAATACGAACCATTTGGAAATACCGGTTTATTCGTCTCCAGACTTTGTCTGGGGACCATGACCTTTGCAGGAAAAGGCTATTGGGAAGTCATCGGCACCCTGGGCCAAGAAACGGCGAATCGCATGGTGGATCGCTGCCTGGAGGCCGGAATCAATTTCTTCGACACAGCCAATATTTACTCCTTCGGAGAATCGGAACGAATGCTGGGCGATGCGCTGAAAGGCAAGCGTGACCAGGTGGTCCTGGCGACCAAGGTCCAGGGGCGCATGGGGGACGGCCCCAACCAATCCGGGCTCTCCCGAAAGCACATCTTCGACCAGGTCCATGGCAGCCTGAAGCGACTTCAAACCGACTATATCGACCTGTACCAGATCCACGGCTACGATTCCTTCACGCCCCTCGAGGAAACACTTCGGGCTCTGGACGATCTGGTTCACCAGGGGAAGGTCCGCTGCATCGGTGCCAGCAACCTGGCGGCCTGGCAGCTGATGAAAGCAATCGGTATTTCGGAGCGTCTTCATATCTCGCGTTTCGCATCGCTTCAGGCATACTATACCATTGCAGGCCGGGACCTGGAACGTGAACTGGCACCGCTCCTCCGGGACCAGGGACTTGCCCTGATGGTATGGAGCCCCCTGGCCGGCGGTTTTCTCAGCGGCAAATTCACGCCGTCGGGCAGCGCGACGGAAGACGCCCGCCGAGCGAAATTCGACTTTCCACCCGTTGATAAGGATCGCGCCTTCAACGTCATCGATGTCATGCGCCCCATCGCCGAACGCCGCAATGTCTCGGTGGCCAACATCGCCTTGGCATGGCTGCTTCACCAGGATGTCGTGACCAGCGTCATCATCGGCGCCAAGAGCATATCTCAACTCGACGACAACCTGAACGCGGTCAATATCGAACTGGATGCAGAAGAACTTCGACAACTCGACGAGATCAGCCGGCTGCCCCAGGAATATCCCCAGTGGATGATCGAAAGGCAACGAGAGGGAAGGCGTCCGGATGAGTCGTACAGTTTCGAAAAGACCCGGTAACCCGTGGGATCTGAGCTAAAAAAATACCGTTTTTAGGTGCATTTTTTAATCTATTGCTTATGTTTCCAGTTTGTTAGCGTGGCCCGGCCCACTTCACCCGTCCCATTGACAACCTATTGTAATACTGGCATATACTTTCTATCAGAAAAAACAATTTCCTATCGTTGGCATATACTTTCTTTCAAAAATCAAGTTTCTATCGTTCGAATTTATTTTGTTGGAGAGACGATTATGAAAACAATACCTATAGTATTGAGTATATTACTAGTGGCAGCAATGTCGTTGGGGGGGATCACCGGGTGTGCATCTAACATGAAAAAGGGCGGTCTGGTCGGCAATTCCTACTCCAGCGAGATGCGGCAGATTAATGACACCACATTGCGCATTACCACACGTAAAAAGGTGTCCGGTGATCTGGACGAGGTAAATAAGCCGGGCACCACCATGTACAACGCTTTGGTCGACGTGAAAAACGGCGCCAGCGCGCGCGCGGCGATCGAAGCCAAGCATTTGGGTTACGACGTGTTCCAGGTATTGGGTTCGCGCAATCTGACCCAGGTTATCGAGAAGCGCAATGCCAGTGCTGATTTGGGTGGCGGTCTGAGCGAGTCGGGGTTTACTTTTGCACAGGGCCATTACACCAACGACGTTGAATTGGCCATTGAACTCACAGTGAAATTGATTCCGGGCAAGATGCCCGAAAATCCGCCGAAAGACTATGTAGACGTGAACTCGCTATTGGCGCAGTTCGGCTTGACAGACCTGTTTACCGGCAAAAAGTAAGCCCTGCATGCTCAAGCAATTGAGCAAACCCCCAGCCGATTAAGAGATCTGCTCTTGACTCATTTATAATTTTGGATCATCTTCAAATTAGTTGTAGCGACTTTCTCAATATATTTACGAACTGTTGGACGTTTAGAACGTGCTGATATAGGGTTCAAGGATTCAAGGGGTCGAGGATTTCCCGATAAACTGCATCGGGATCTTCGACAAGTGAAAAACTCAAGAATTATGGCTCTCGGGTGATGACGTTATGCAATAGAATTGCAGCGATTTGAAAGCCATTAAAAAGTCGTTGAAAACAAACCCTTGGCCCCTTGACCCCTCGAACCCTTGAATCCTTTCCTTTGCCTTTTACCCCTTAAGCGCTTGCCTGCAGATTACACCGATTCCTTGAAACCGGAGAGAAAACCTCGTACCGAGCGACCGAGTTTGTTCAGATTATAGCCGCCCTCCTGGCTGATAAGGGTGGGTAAATCCAGGGCGGCTATTCGCTCGCCAATTTTTGGATACACCTTGAGAGAAAGTTTGAAGCCTCCGATGGGATCGTCGGCGTGTGTATCGAACCCGGCTGCGATGATGAGGTATTTGGGCGCAAAACGTCGAATGGCGCTGCAGGCCCGGTCCACGGCTTTCAGGTAGTCGTCATCGGCGCTGCCCAGTGGCAGCGGGAGGTTGAGATTACTCCCCATCGCCTCGGCTTTGCCCCGTTCGTTCGGATACCCCCAATAGTAGGGGTACTCTACGGCGGGATCCCCGTGGATTGAAGAGGTGAATATATCGGCTCGTCTCTCGAAAAATTCCTGGGTTCCATTGCCGTGGTGGTAATCGATATCGAACACGGCGACACGGCCGGTACTGGATAAATACTCGGCGGCGACCGCGACGTTGTTGAAGTAGCAGTAGCCGCCGAACACCCGAGGCCCCGCGTGATGGCCCGAGGGGCGGCACATGGCGTAAATTGAGCGTAGTTTTTTTTGTCGCAGCAATCGGGCCCCGGTGAGGGCACACTCGGCCGAACCGCGAGCCGTCTGATACGTTTTTTTCATGATGGGCGTCACCGCATCGGTGCAGTAAAGCCCGGCCCAAAGCGGCGATTTCATACGCATCGGGAGATTTGCCCCGGCGCCGGGGAACAGATCGGGGTATATCTCGGTTTTTTCGTCCTCGATGGATTCCGAGATATTCTTGATAAAGCGGTGGTATGGATGCAACCGGGAAACATGTTTTTCGGCAAACGACTGTGCCTTGATGAACTCGAACCGGGCGTCTTTTACCAGTTCACGCTTGATTGCCTCCACCCGGGACGGCACATCCTTGGTTTTGTAAACCTCCCCCCCCAACCTGAAGGCCCAATGGGGGTAATGGTCGCGGTATGCATCGCTTTCGACAACCAGCATCTCAGTCTCCTTTTTGTTTGATGATTTCGTTGACGCTATCCTGCGGAATCGCTGGCGCGAATCGTTGCTCCCGTCCGTTCATTCCGCCTGAACAGAATATTGCGTTGAGAACCGCTTCTTCGGTGGCCTCGATGACCGCTTCATACAAGGGGTTGATGAACGGGTCGGCGATGAATTTGAGGGTGAGAAATTTATCCGGCATGGCGACACTGCGGAGAGTTCGGTTAGCGGTGCTGAAAGCGATGATAATCTCCCCGCTGGTCGAAGCGGCATGGGATCCAACGCGCCCCAGGCCTAGCGCGGCGCGTTTTGCCAGGCGGGAGAGCTGGCTGGCCAGAAGCGGCGCATCCGTGGCGACGACGACAATCGCCGACCCATAACTGTTTTCTCTCCGGCCCGCTTTGGGGAACTGGGTATTCAGGCGGCGGCCGACAACATTTCCGTCGATTGTCAGGTTGACCATGCGTCCAAAATTGGAGAGGACGAGAACCCCGATGGTAAATCCCCCCTCTTCTTGCATCAGTGTCCGGGAAGAGGAACCGATGCCGCCGGCAAAATCGAAGCTCATCATACCGGTGCCGGCGCCGATGGATCCCTGGGCCACGGGCCCGCCGGTGGCGGCTGCAATCGCCTTCTGGGCGTCTTCGCCGGTGTTGATGCCCAGACGAACATCGTTGAGGAAAGAATCGTCCGTCTCGCCGACCACCGGCAGCACCACATCGCTCTCAACGCCGATGTGGGGATGACGCTTCTGCATGTGGCTGATCACGCCATGATGCACCCTGCCCACCGACACGGAGTTGGTGAGCAGAATGGGTGTTTCCAGCCAGCCCCATTCAAGCACCTGGGTGAGGCCCGCCATCTCTCCGACCCCGTTGAGCACGAACCCCCCGGCTACCAGACGCCTTTTGGGCAAGTCCTTGGGAGCCGGCAACACCGCGGTGACGCCGGTTCTAACCGAGGTCACGCCCGGTATGCCCGGAAGTTTGAGGTTGTCTTCAATCCGGCTGAAATGACCGACCATCACGCCGGGCACATCGGTAATGGCGTTGTGGACCCCCTGCTTCATTCGTCCCACTGTAATGCCAAGCTCCCGGGCAGTGGGGCGCTGGCTGGTAAGGGAAACCTCTTCATGCCGGGTCCTGCGAGGGGTTCGCAGCGGAATATCGAAGCGGCGGGCCGCCGAACGGACGATGAGCCGCATCACGTCCTTGTAAGTGAGATTGCAGGCGCGCGCCGCCGCCATCAATGATCCCATAGGGTGAAGGCTTGGTAAAGGGTTGAGCTCGATAAAATACGGGATGCCTTCCGCGGAGAGCCGGACGTCTATCCGGCCGAAGTCCGGACAGTTCATAAAGGAGAAGATCCGACGTGACAGGGAACGGATACGGCGCTTTTCTTTGGCTTCAAGAGGCGCCGGGCAGACAATACCGACCGCCGCCATCCGTGATCCCCCCTGTTTCATGTCGTAATCGTAGATATTGAATTTGGAATTGAGCTTGCCCAGATCAAAGGTGTGCTCGACAATTTCAAGAAGTCCGCCGGGATAGGCCTCTAACAGGGGGATGCTCAGCTCCCTTCCGGCAATGAATTCCTCAACGACCAGGCCTGCCGGGTAGGCGGGAAGCAGTTCATTTATCCGTCTGGTGCACGCCTCAGGGGTTTCGACCACCGAGTCCTGGGTGATTCCCTTGCTGGAGCCTTCGGAGTTGGGCTTGATGATCAGGGGATAGCGAATATTCGCCGGCAGTTGTCGTTGCTTTGCCGTGATGAGATCCCCCCTGGGGACCGCAATTCCTTTTTGCTCAACCACGGTTTTTGCCAGATGCTTGTCCAGATTCAGATGCAGCAGCGATGCGTTGCCGCCCGTGAAGGGGACACCCAACTGTTCGAACAGCCCCGGATAGAAAGCCTCCCGGGAGCTGCCGATGGTGCCCTCGGCCACGTTGAAAACAAGATCCGGCTTGCTCTCCAGCAATCGTTCGACAATCTCGTTGGGCTGGCCGGAGACCTCCACCGGAGTAATTTGATGTTTCAGTTCGGACAGGGCGGTGCAGATGCGGTCCACATCTTCCTGTGAAAGGAGTTCTGCGTCCTGCTCATTATACTCAGTGCGAAGATTGTAGGTAACCGAGATTCTCATAGCCGCCTCCAG
>JBECKW010000139.1:0-15246 GCA_040235505.1 Desulfobacterales bacterium | reverse complement strand
TGCCTGGAGTGCGCTTGAGTGCACTAAAGTGCCTGGAGTTGAGGAGTCGTTTCACTCCGTCTTTTTAAAAAAGACAGGATACATTAACTCAAGTGCACTCAAGCGCACTCCAGGCACTCCATGAACTCGCATTTTCAACTCAAGGCACTCCGATTAATATTTATTGAAAAAATAAGTAGAAGGAAAGTGATATGACTGCAAAACCCGAATACGGTTTACTGATAGACTACGAATACTGCACCGGGTGCTATGCCTGCCAGGTTGCCTGCGCCCAGGAGTATAAATGGCCCGCCGGGATGGGCGGAATCCGGGTGATGGAAATTGTGGAAAACCTGCCCAAGGACAAACAATACCTGAAATTCATGCCCATCCCCACCGAAAACTGCATCCTGTGCGCCGGACGGACGGCAAAGGGAAAGAACCCGGCCTGCGTGCAGACCTGCATGGCGGCCTGCATGAAGTACGGAAAAATCGAGGACCTGGCGAAGGAGATTACGAAACCCCACATGGTCCTGTGGGCACCGAAAGGATAACGGCAACGACCATATTAGACAGGATCTACAGGGTGTACAGGATTTGAAAGATAAAAAGTCACTTTTTGTTTCAAAGATTCCATCGCCTGAGAGCCCTCTGTTTCCACAATGACATCCAATCATCGCCCCCTTTCAGGGGCGACCCAAAACCGGATCCCCTGGATCCGGTTTTTATTTTCAATCCTGTAAATCCTGTCTAATTTGTTTTATATTTCAATTCGCTAAAAACAGTCTGAAGCTTCTATTCGTATCGATACCGGGGTGAACGATGATGAACGGAAATAATCTGTACAGGCCCACTGAACATTTTTCCCGGAAACTGGAGAAGGTGAAACACGCCGACCCTGCCGGTTACAAGCGTATCTGGCAGGTGATTGAACGCCTGCTCGCGGAGCCGGAAGACGCCGACGGCAAGATGCACGGGCTGTATAACGGGCGTTTCAAGAAATACGTCGGCCGGAAAGAATACCGAATTATCTATCACTGGTGCCAGCTATGCCGGAAGGAAAACCGGCGTCTGGAGAAGTCGTGTGATGATTGCGAGAAAATCCCGGACAACAGTGTCGTCTTTCTGGACCTATATCATAAAAATGAAATGAAAAAGGTGAAGGAATTGTAGCGTGAAATAGCGTTTCAGACCCGCTGCCCCGCCTTCCAGGTGGAGTCACTTCCGGCGTCAGGTGGGGCAGGCGTGTTCCGAGCCCCTGGCCAGCCAGGCGAGAAAGGCATTCATTCGACGTTTCAGTCGGGCGCTCCATCCGGGAGGATGGGTTTCCTCATTGGCTTCCATCTCCCGACTCCGGGCATCGGACTTTAGACCCTGGTGTGCCCCGGCAACGGGAAGTTGGTCGTTATTCCTTGTGGCATTCACAGTCATACTTGCCGCAAACGTTACACAGATATCGGACTTCCGGTTTTTTTTTGTGCCAGAGGATTTGATATAGAACCCCCAGAAGGAAGAACACACCCATTGCAAAAATGGTTAAAAAAAACACATTCTTCATAATCTTTCCTACCTATCCGGAACGAAACCCGCTATTTCCGGGTTCCCGTTCGTATTAAATCGGCCATGGCCGAGTCGATGTCCGAAAATTGAAAATTGTATCCCGCCTCAAGAAGACGGCGGGGGACCACACGCTGACTGGCGAGCACCGCGTCCCCAAGCTCCCCCAGAGCCAGCCGCAATGCGAAGGCCGGTGTTTTCAGAACCGTCGGGCGGCCGAGGGCCCTTCCCAGTGCAGTTGTAAAATCACTATATCGGACCGGCTGCGGTGCCGTAAAGTTAAAAATCCCGGTGCAGTTCTCATGTTGAACCAGAAACTGAAGCGCTGCCACCAAATCCTTGATATGGATCCAGGAGAACCATTGCCGGCCGGTTCCCATGGGCCCTCCCAGAAACAGTTTGAAAGCCGGGAGCATTTTTGCGAGGGCCCCGCCGTCCGCTCCAAGGACAATGCCGAACCGCGGAATGGCCACCCGTAGCCCCTTGTTTTCAGCCACCAGGGCCTCCGCCTCCCAGTCCCGGGAAAGGGTGGCCAGAAAATCGGTTCCGGGTTCTTCCGTTTCCGTAATTAGATCGTCCCCGCGGTTTCCATAGAAGCCCATGGCGGAAGTGCTGATGAATATCGCGGACGATCCCCCGTCAAGGGCGGCAACCAGGTTCCGGGTGGTTAAAATGCGGCTGTCGTATATCTGTTGCTTATAGGATTCCCGCCAGCGCTTGAATATGTTTCGCCCGGCAAGGTTGACGACAACATCCGCCCCTGCCGCGGACTGCTGCCAGTCTCCCGGATGACTTGTATCGGCCGGGATATAGCGGAAATTTTCGCTATGCGGGATTTCCGGGGCTTGCCGGGTGCCCGTGACTGTCACCTCATGTCCCTGCGTCAGGAGCGTATTCGTGAGATGTCTTCCGACAAACCCCAGTCCACCGGTGATGAAAACATGCATGGCCACTCTCGGAGGTCAAAAATACCTTCTCATCAGCTATCATGTCCGATTCGGCGGGTCAATAGAGGGGAGGGGAATAAGATACAGATGAACGTTGGACGTTCTTTTTTTTGAAAAAAAGGGCAGCATCCTTTCGGGATGCTGCCCTGGGAACTTCAGTATTGTGGATCGATCAGCTGCCGCAGCCGCCGGATGTGCTGCAACTGCTGCATCCGGATGCAGGTCCGAAATCGAGGCCGCAATCGAGCTTAAATCCGGTCATTGAAAAATCGACTTTAATGGGTTTTGCCTTTTCCAGCAGGTCCTTGTCCACCAAATAAGTGAAACCGCCTACCGTGTAAACTTCATCCGTGTCTCGCGGCTCATCCAGAGCCATGGCCAGGCCGGGCCCCGCTCACCCGCCCTGGTTGAGGAAAATCCGAATCGGCGTCGGATTCTGCCCCTTGAAATACTCGGCAACCTGAGTCGTTGCCGCATCAGTAACTTCCAGCATGTGATTACCTCCTTTAAATCCGACCAGACACATAGTCGCCGCCTGATCAATCATAAATATTTATAAGCAATGTAGTGATGTTGATTCGATTTGTCAATGATGGAAGTGACATCTATTGAGATGTCTGATGGGAAATAGGCGATAGGCGATGGGCGACAGGCTATGGGTAATGGGCGATAGGCGATGGGCATGAGGGTGTATGATTTGATGGGCAATTATTGGAATGGCAAACGTTTTTCTCGTTATTTCCCCTTGCGTTTTACGTTCTGCGGTTCCTTCATCCCTTTACCTCTATGGCCTTTTGCCTATCGCCCCTCGCCTATAGCCTATCGCCTACCGTTTTTAGATAGTCCAGATAAACCTTCTCGTCGGAAGTGGAAAACAGGACGAACACGACCTGCTGGATTTGCGCGTGGGCGGACAGGAACTCGCAGGTAGTGTCCACAGCGATTTTGCAGGCTTTTTCAATTGGATATCCGTAGACGCCGCAGCTGATGGCCGGAAACGCGACGGTTTTGCAACCGTTTTCGACGGCAAGCGTCAGGCTGCTGCGATAGCAGCCGGCCAGAAGGATCGGGTCTTTTTCCGATCCGCGGTAGACCGGGCCCACCGTATGAATGACATGCTGTGCGGGAAGCCGATAGCCCTTGGTGATGCGGGCCTCGCCCGTGGGACATCCGCCGAGAGTCCGGCATTCTGCCAGAAGCTGCGGGCCCGCGGCCCGATGGATGGCGCCGTCCACACCGCCCCCGCCGAGAAGGGTGGTATTGGCGGCGTTGACAATTGCATCCACCTCGAGCCGGGTGATATCTCCCCTGATGACGTTCAGTTTTTCCACAATCGATGCCATACCATATTCTCCATAATGTGATGAAGTTGATATATTTTTTTACAATGTTATCGTTGACACCGGGAGAAAGCAACTGTAACGTTCCCTCTTCTAAATATATGCATTCAAAATAACGTGTTAACTATAGACAAAAAAGATTGGACGGATCAATTGACTCCGGAAGTGCTTCCGGCGGTTGTGGAGTAGAAAATGAAAATGCGAAGTATTTTATCGGTGTATTCCTGGAGGTTGAAGCGGGCTTGCCGTTGCGGGAATGGGCTGTTTTTCAGGTTAAGCGGATATCTATCGCCGGCGGTCATTCTATCTGCGGCGGTGCTTATTTGGATGATGTCCGCGGCGGGCGCGGATGCCCAGCAGTCAATGACGCCGATGGTCACCGTTTCGACGGTGGCCGTGCAGGACGTGAATCCCCCGGATGAATATGTCGGCCATGTGGAGGCCATTCAGAGCGTGGAATTGATGGCCCGGGTGCAGGGCTTCCTCGAACAGGTACACTTTGAGGAGGGGAGCGATGTGGCCTTGGGTGATCTTCTGTATGTCATCGAGCAGGCCCCTTACCAGGCCGCCGTCGATGCCGACAAGGCCGCCGTCGCCCAGGCCCAGGCCGCCTCGCTGAAAGCCCAGCAGTATTTAAAGCGTGTGCGGGAAGTGCGGTCGGGGGGCGTATCGGCCACCGATATTGAGAATGCCGAGGCCGAGGCGCTTCGAACCGAAGCCCAGCTTCAGGGGGCCAAGGCCAACCTGGAACGTTCCGAACTCAATCTGAGCTACACCCGGGTGACGGCGCCCATCAGCGGACGCATCGGTCGAACCGCCTTCACCAAGGGCAACCTCGTGGGGCCGAATTCCGGCACCCTCACGAGGATCGTTCAACTGGACCCGGTTCGGGTGGTGTATTCCATCAGTGAAAATGACATTGCCGCCGTCAAAAGCGAACTTGCGGATTCCGAGCACAGGGAGGACTCTCCTGCATTGAAAGTGCGGCTGAAACTTGCCGACGGCGATATCTTCGGGACTACCGGGCGTATCGACTTTCTGGACAACACCGTGGATGCCGACACTGGCACCATCACGGCGCGTGCCGTGTTCGACAACCCCGGCGGAAAGCTGATTCCCGGCCAGTATGTCACCGTTCTGGTGAGCCGCAGCAAACCCCGGCTAATGCCGGTGGTACCCCAGGCGTCCGTTGTGGAAGACCGGGAGGGCAAATATGTTCTTCTGGTGACGGACAAAAACGAAGTGGCGCAGCGCCGGATTACCTCCGACGTCATGACGGGCGGCTATTGGTCCGTTTCATCCGGACTTTCCGGCGGGGAGAAGGTGATCGTTGAAGGGATTCAAAAGGTCAAACCCGGTCAGACCGTAACGATCAAACCCACCGAGGGTAAATAAAGAGGAGGCCGCCATGTTTTCGAGTGTTTTTATCGGCCGTCCCCGTCTGGCGGTGGTCCTGTCGGTGGTCATCACCCTGGCAGGCATCATCGCCCTGTTCAATATCCCGGTGGCCCAGTATCCCAATATTTCACCCCCCACCATCACCGTGAGCGCTATGTACCCGGGGGCAAATGCCCAGGTGCTCTCCGATACGGTGGCCGATCCCATCGAGACAGAGGTCAACGGTGTGGAGGACATGCTCTACATGGAGTCCACCTGCGCCAACAACGGTAGCTACTCCCTTACCGTGACCTTTGCCGTGGGTTCGGATCCGGCCATCGACCAGGTGAACCTTCAGAACCGCGTCCAACTGGCAACCCCCAAGCTTCCGCAGGAGGTGGTGGAACAGGGGGTGTCGGTCCGGAAACGTTCCATGGACTCACTGGCCGTGATCACCTTTTATTCGCCAAAAGGCACCCGGGATGAGCTGTTTTTAAGCAATTACGTGAGCAGGACGGTGAAGGACGCCCTGGTGCGGCTTTCAGGAGTCAGCGACGCGATGATCTACGGTGAAAGGGTGTATAGCCTTCGTATCTGGTTGAACCCGGACCGTCTTACGGCCCTGAACCTCACCGCCCAGGATGTGATGAAAGCGATTCGCAACCAGAACGTTCAGGCAGCTGTGGGCTCCATCGGCGTTGAACCGGTGAGTGGCGACCAGCAGTTGCAATACACTCTGACTGCCAAGGGTCGGCTTTCAAAGGTTTCGGAATTTGAGGATATCATCGTCCGCACGAACCCGGACGGCGGCATGGTGAGAGTCAAGGATGTCGCCCGGGTAGCTCTCGGTTCCGCAAGCTACAGCGCTGACGGCCTCTATAACGGCACGCCGTCCGTGGCCATCGCCGTTTACCGCGCCTCCGACTCCAACGCGCTGGAGACCATGCAGGCAGTCAACTCAGAACTGGAGCGTCTGAAAACGAGTATGCCGAAAGACGTCACCTATAAACCGGTGATTGATTCAACCAAATACGTTTCCTCGGCCATCAGGGAAATTATCCAGACGCTTCTGATCACCTTTGTGCTGGTGGTGTTCGTGACCTTCGCCTTTCTGCAGGACTGGCGGGCGACACTGATTCCGACGGTGACCATCCCCGTGTCCCTGATCGGTACCTTTGCTGTGCTCCTGGTTTTGGGCTACAGCGCCAACACCATCTCCCTGTTTGCCCTGATTATGGCCATCGGCCTGGTGGTGGACGACGCCATTGTGGTGGTGGAAAACGTCCACCGGGTGATGGCCGAGGAGGAGATGCCGCCGGCCGCGGCCACCGCCAAGGCCATGAGCCAGGTGACCGGCCCCATCATCGCCACCACCCTGGTGCTTCTGGCCGTATTCGTGCCTGTGGGGTTTCTGCCGGGCATCACCGGACAGCTTTATCGTCAGTTTGCCGTGACGATCTGTACAGCCGTGATTATCTCAGCCATCTGCGCCCTGACCCTGAGCCCCGCACTCTGTGCAATCCTGCTTCGAAAATCCCATGGGGTGGCCCATGGTCCCCTCGGGTGGTTCAATAAGGGCCTGATCGCCTTCAGAACCGCCTATATTAACGGCTCCGCGCGGCTTATCCGTTGGCGGGTGCTAACCGCGATACTGATCATTGCGATTACCGGTGGCATGTACTACCTCGTCGAGCACCGGCCGACATCGTTTCTGCCGGATGAAGATCAGGGATATTTCCTCGTCAATGTTCAGCTCCCGGAGGGGGCCTCCTTTTCGAGGACCCAGAAGGTATTGAAACAAATCGGCGATGAGATTCTGGGCACCGAAGGCATTGACAGGTGTCTGGCCATCAGCGGTTTCAGCCTTTTGAGCGGGGCGGGGGAAAATACGGGCTTTTGCATGGCGGGACTAAAGAACTGGGATGAACGAAAACGTCCGGATCTTTCGCTCGAGGCCATTGTGGGCAAGGTTCAAAGAAAGCTGGCCACGATTTCAACGGCCACCTGCTTTGCCTTCACCATGCCCGCGATTCAGGGGCTTGGGCTCACCAATGGATTTGACTTCAGGCTTCAGGCCCAGAAGGATCAGAGTCCGGAGGAAATAGGGGCTGCCGCCATGGCACTGATTATCGCCGCCAACCAAGATCCGGCCATTGCCCGGGCATACAGCACTTATACCGCAGATACACCCCAACTTCTGGTGAACTTCGACCGGACCCGTGCCGAGGCCCTCAAGGTGTCGGCCTCGGATGTGTTTTCAACCCTCCAGGCAAATCTCGGGGGAGCCTATGTCAACGATTTCAACCTGAATGGCCGTGCCTACCAGGTCAAGGTCCAGGCCGACGCTCCCTATCGGAACGATATTGCGGATATCAGCCGCTTCTATGTCCGAAGCGATGACGGAAAACTGGTCCCGATGCGGAGCCTGATCTCACTTTCAACGGAGCTTGGCCCCCGGAGCATCAAGCGCTACAACCAGTTTGAAAGCGTCCAGATCAACGGGAGCGGAGCGGCCGGAATCAGTTCCGGTCAGGCCATGGAAGCCATGGAAAAAATTGCCGCAAAGACTCTCCCGGAAGGCTATTCCTTTGACTGGTCCTCCATGAGTTACCAGGAGAAAAAGGCCAGCGGCCAGGTGGGGATTCTTTTTGCCCTGGCGTTTTTGTTTGCCTATCTGTTCCTGGCGGGTCTTTACGAAAGCTGGAGCATCCCCATGGCCATCATTATGTCGCTGCCGGTGGCCAGCGTGGGGGCCCTGATCGGCCTCTGGCTCGCTGGTTACAACCTCAGCATTTACGCCCAGATCGGCATGGTGCTGCTGGTGGGATTGGCCAGCAAGAACGCCATCCTGATCGTGGAGTTTTCGAAGGACCAGCGGGAGCAGGGACTTTCGGTAACGGCCGCCGCCCTGGAAGGCGCAAGGATTCGTTTCCGGCCTGTGCTGATGACCGCCTTCACCTTCATTCTCGGGGTTGCCCCCATGGTCATAGCCACGGGCGCCGGCGCCGGAAGCCGGCGGCATATCGGTACCACGGTGTTTGCCGGAATGCTGGCGGCCACCATTCTGGGCATCTTTCTGATTCCGCCGTTGTATGCCGGGTTTCAGACCCTCGGGGAGCGGGTCCACGCCTGGCATGTGCAGAGGGTGGAGAGGAGAGGGAAAGCTGCGAGTGCCTAGAGTGCCTAAAGTGCAAAACTGCGAGTGCCTAACGTGCCTAAAGTTAATGAAATCTGCCGTTTTATGAAGTTATAAAACGTAAAATATTTAAAGAGTGTGGAATTATGAGAATTGATAAGTCGGGGAAACAAGATTCGTCCGGGGGTGTCGGATATTTTATGTTGGGTGTGATCGGGGCTGTGATGGTGCTCGCGGTGGCGGGGTGTATGACCGTGGGGCCGGATTATTCGCCGGTGTCGCCCGATGCGCCGTCGCAATGGCAGACGGAGCTTCAGGGGGGGCTGGTTCAGGGGGATGCATCGCCGGAAACGCTGGCCAAGTGGTGGGAGTGTCTGAACGATGATACGCTTTCTTCTCTCGAATCCCGCGTTGCAAGCGGGAACCTCGAGTTGAAGGCGGCCCGGGCCCGGCTTATGGAAGCGCGGGCGCTGCGGGGGGTGAGCCGGTCGAAGCTGTTTCCAACACTGGATGTCAACGCATCCGCCACCGAATTTCGTACCAGCAAAAACGGTACCACGGGGGTCGGCGTTGAAAAAGAGCTGTATTCCGCCGGGTTCGATGCCGGTTGGGAAATCGATCTTTTCGGCGGGGTTCGCCGGTCGGTGGAGGCATCCCAGGCGAGCCTCGAGGCAGCCGGAGAGGACCTTCGGGACGTGATGGTGAGCATGCTGGCGGAAACGGCCCTGAATTATATCGAGGTGAGGACCTACCAGGCGCGGCTTGCGGCCACCAAGGCGAGTATCAAGGCCCAGGAGGACGTGTATCTTCTCAATAAATCCAGGTTCGAGGCGGGGATGATCTCGGAGCTTGCCATGCAGCAGTCCCTGTACGGGTTGGAACGGAGCCGGGCGGCGGTGCCAACCTTGGAGGCAGGTCTTTCGGCATCGGAAAACAGGCTGGCCGTCCTGCTGGGTGAAAAGCCCGGGGCCCTGAATGCGGAGCTTGAAGAAGTGAAACCCATTCCGGTGCTCCCCGCTACGGTCGCTGTGGGAATGCCGGCTGAAACAATGAGAAATCGGCCCGATATCCGCCGGGCGGAACGGCAGCTGGCGGCGCAGACGGCGCTGGTGGGGGTTGCCGTCGCCGATCTTTATCCCAAACTTCATCTGCCGGGTTCCATCGGCCTGCAATCCGTTTCAACGGGAGATCTTGTGAACAGCGACAGCAGGATGTGGAGTGTCGGACCGGTTGTTTCCTGGAATATCTTCGACGCCGGGGCGATCCGGCAGAGCATCGCGGTCCAGTCCGCCAGGCAGGAGCAGGCGCTGGTTCAGTACGACTCGACCGTCCTTCAAGCCCTTAACGAAGTCGAGAATGTCCTGACCGCCTATGCAAAGGAGCAGAACCGGCACACGTCCCTGAGTTCTGCCATTGCCGCCGCCCGTCGGGCGGAGGAACTGGCCCGGGACCAGTACAAAGCAGGGCTTGTGGATTTCACCAACGTCCTGGATACCCAGCAGGCGCTGCTATCCCTGGAAAACGATATGGCCCAGAATGAGGGGACTATGGTGTCGAATCTGGTACGGCTTTACAAGGCGATGGGCGGGGGATGGATCGCAGATTCGGATGGGGGTTCGGATAAGAGGAAAGACTGAACGTTCGATGTCGAACTTCCAGCATTGACAACATCGTGAAAACCACTTTTCTCACGCAGGTAAGCGAAGACTCCGAAGCCGCAAAGCCCGCAAAGTTAACTGCTAAATATTAAAAGTTTTTCTTGTCGTCCCTGGCGGCTTCGCGTGAGATATTGACTTTTTGCGTTTTCGTCAACATTGAAAATATCGAAAAAAAATTTCTCGGGCGATAGCGCGAATACCATCCGTATTGACGAAAATTCTTCCCGCATGGTATAGATAACAAACAGTATACACATTCTTTTTCAGCTCGAGTCCAGGTAGAGTTCTTTGCTGTCTTTTTCTCAATTCACGTGAGCGAATATAATAAGGAATAAACAATTTGATTGAAAGCGGAAGGGGGTTCTTTGGCAGGGGGCGTGTCGCCTCTGTAGAAAGGGGAAAATAATGAAAAAAATAATTTGGTGCTTGTTTTTGTGTGGCTGCCTGGTGTGCTTCATCGGATTCGTATCAACCGCATCGGCACAATACAATCAATATTCTCCGCTTGTTAAAAACGGCGTGTATGTGGGCGCAATGTTCGTCAACAATTCCACGAGCGGAGATTTTGATGACTCAATTTATTATACAACAGATGAAATGCTGTACAATGTGCCGGGTATGGACGATGGCAAGGGATTCGACATTGTTCTCGGTACGAGGATGAATCGGTTCAGCTTTGAAGTCGGTTACCAGAAAACAAATCACGATGTGAAAAGTGTGCTCAATGATGTACTTTACGAAGCATACGGTGTTAACATACTTGGCGACAAAGCAACTTACAACGCCGTCGACTTCGATTTCAAGTTCGATTTGATTGCAAACAGCCAGTTGCGACCCTATGCCTTGATGGGATTCGGGCTCACCTGGATCACGGTTGAGGACAATGCATTAAACCTTTACGATGAGCAGGAGGATGAGACCTTCAGAGGATATTGCTGGAACCTGGGTGCGGGTGTGGCCTATTACCTCCAGCCGCAAATAGCCGTCACCATAGGGCTCAAATATCGCTGGAACATCTATGGAAGGGTGGAAAGCGACGACCTCGATGAGAACCTGAAAGAAAACATTCTCAGTACAAGCATCGGCATGGCAGTTACATTCTGATCCCCCTTACGGCCCCATTCGCTCCCGCGGATGGGGCCTTTCGATCCACCATCAGTCAGAAGGATGTCCGCAGAGGAATTCACGGGGACATTCTCGATCGGCTTTTTGAAGGATCACCGGCCCTGTTGATGAACTGTCTTGTGGAACAGACCCGAATAAGTGATGCGGGATTTAAGCAAATTAAGACGGTTATAGATGAGGCAAAACGAGATGGATAGCATCATCAAGCCGGTCGGCCTCAGATAATATCAACTTCTCAGGGGAGGGATGCCGATATGATGTCTCATACCAAAAGCTTACAGAATTTCAAAAGCATCTCCATTCGTTTCGTCCAGAAGGTATCGATCATCGTATTTTTAATTCTTTTCCTGCTTCCCGCTTTACCTTCGGGAAAGGAAGCGGCCGCCCAACCGGCTTTCGGACCTCAGGCAACTGCACGCAATGAAACCAATGGGGCGAAAGAAGATTTTCTCTTCAAAGAACCGAAGATGTTTTTGGGATTGCGGTTGGGCTTGTTTTTCCCACGGGCGGGCAGCGACCTTTTCGATATGGTTACGAGAGAGCTGACAATCAAAAAGAGCGATTTCCGGGCATTGGACTTTGGCATTGACGCCGGTTTCAATCTGTCTGAGAGGCTCGACCTGGTTTTCAGATACGATTTCTCGGATCGCACAAAAGATTCGGAGTTCCGGGACTACATCGATGAACAGGGCTGGCCGATCACCCAGAGAACGGATTTTTCGGAATCATCGCTCACGGCCGGTATCAGGTATCTGTTCATCCCGCAAGGACGGGCGGTGGGACATCTCGCTTGGGTGCCAAACCGTTTCGTACCGTTCGCAGAGATTGGCGGGGGCGCCCTGTGGTACCGTTTCAGGCAGAGCGGCGATTTTGTGGACAGCCAAAAGCTGGAAATATTTTCGGCGACGCTCAGTTCTTCCGGCTGGACGCACACCGAATATTTGGGCACGGGCGTGGATATCTATCTCTATTCCTCCGCATTCTTAACATTGGATTTCCGCTACTCCTGGGCGAAGCGGGATCTGAACGGCAGCTTTTCCGGCTTTGATCCCATAGACCTTGGAGGGTTTCGTGCGACAGCCGGCATAGACTGGCATTTTTAAAGGGGGTGATAAAATGCGAGCAAATACGAAACGCTTTTCCCGGGTTCGACAGGCAGTGCATCTCGTCAAAGAAAGTGTAACGGCCTCGACAATTGTCCGCATCATCACGCGAAACGTGGCTATCCTCATGGTTTCTCTTGTTTTTTCGATATTTTCCATTTCAGTGGTATGGGCATCCGGCACGCCGAAAGCATTCAACTACGATAAACTCGATCGTCGATGGCTGCCATGGATCGGTTCATGGCACCTTGTTTCAAACACGGAAACGACAATTGAAAATGAATTGAATGAAAAATACCTTCTGTCGATAACTCCCGGCGAAGACGGAAAATTCGTAACCATGAAGGGATCTCGGGGAGAAAAGGTTCTGCTCGAGGAAAAAATCGAAGCCGACGGTGTGCACCGAACTCAAAAGAACGACAGCTGCAGCGGATGGCATTCCTACAGCTGGTCGAAAACAGGAAAACGATTGCTGTTTCAGGGTGAGTCGGATTGCACAAGCGGTCTTCACCAGGCAGTTTCCGGAATCTCGATCATCGACGGCAGCGGAGACTGGCTGGATATTCAGATGCTGAAAACCAAAGAAGAAAGAACCATTACCGTTCGACGGTATCGAAATGTCGATGCAGGCGTCCTCGCTCCGGGGCAGACGAGTGCGGATCCGGCCCTTGTTGCCCGGGTTTCCGCCGGGACGGGTTTTTCGATCGATGAAATCATCGAACTCAGCGGCAAGGTTGCCCCCGAGGTTCTGGAGGCCGCTGTTGCGGAGATGCACAAGCCCTTCCCGATGAATTCGAAGCAGATTTTGCGTCTGGCGGATGCCGGTGTATCGGCAGGAGTAGTGGACCTGATGGTAGCGCTGTCGTTTCCGGATAAATTCATCGTGAAGCAAACGACCATCTCTCCGGTCCAGAAGCAGGGGACCCTGCGGGTTCCCTTGGATATCTGGCCTTCTGATTATTATGGCTGGCCATGCACCCATCCCCTGTTTCCATGGTTTTGGGCGTCATCCATGTACTTTTACTATGACTACTGGTACATGGACAGGTATTATTGGCCCGGATGGTACTACTCCTCATGGTGGTATCCGGCTTATGGCGGCGGCAGTTACGGCGTCAAGACCGGTCGGCTGGTGAAGGGGCAGGGATACATCCAGGTTAATCCCGATAGCGGCAGCGCGTCGGTACGCTATGCGCAACCGCGCCATGCGCCGGTAGGTCAGGCCGCGGTCAGCCAGCCGGCTTCGAGTTCTTCATCTTCATATTCTACGTCTAGTTCTTCAAGCGGTTCGTCTTCCGGTTCCGTCACCACTTCTCCCAGTGCCTCCCCAAGCGGTTACAGCAGCGGAAGCAGTAGTAGAAATGATGAATATTAAAAAGGGGATGAAAGGGGAATTGGGGGACATTTATAAATTGGTTTAGATTTTAGATTTCTTTTGATAGGGTACGGAAATGCCACGCAAAGCCCGCATAGACGCCCCTCAATATATCAATGGGCGTCCCATGATTCTTAAGTATTCTATTGACGAGAAGTGCGGTAGATGACTGAAAACCATGTCAACATCAGAAATGGAGAAAAAAGGTTCCCTCCGCCATGGGTGTTCACCCTCTACTTCGCTGAAGGCTTTCCATACAGCCTCGTACGGCAGATCTCGACTGTGTACTTCAAGGATTTCGGTGCCAGCCTCCAGGCCATCGGTCTGACTTCCCTTTACGGATTGCCATGGGTTTTGAAATTTTCGTGGGCGCCCCTGGTAGACGCATTCTCTACAAAAAGGAAGTGGCTGCTCTGCGCCGAAGGGGCGCTTGTGCTGGCGGTACTATCGCTTGCCATCGGATCGTCCGGACCGACGGCTCTTTTGATCGGCTCCTGGATATTCATGGCGACGGCAATCCTTTCGGCTTCCCACGATATTGCCATCGACGGTTACTACCTCGAGGCTCTCAACAGAAACGAGCAGGCCAGGTTCGTAGGCCTGCAGGCGATGTCCTACCGCCTGGCCCTGATAGCCGGAGGAGGAGGCATCGTCTGGTTTTCGGGGGTAACCAGCTGGCCGGCGGCTTTTGTGCTGGCCGCGGGGATGCTGGCGGCAGTTTTTGCCTGGCATTTCTTTTTTCTTCCGAGAGTGGAAACGCAAAAGGCTTCTATCAGCGGACTTTTAAAACACGCAACAAAAGGCAGAAACTTACTCATTCTCTTTGGCGTTTTTCTCCTGTTTGTCCTGGGCCGGCTTTTCTATTTTTCTGCATTCTTTCAGAACGTTATTGAACCGGTCCGGCCGTATTTCAAAAAGCTGGGTGTTCCTGATATCATCGCAATCTGTCTTCTTCTAATCCTGGTCATCCTTGCGGCAAACCTCCCGCGGATAAAGAGAAAGCTGTACGGCTCCGAGTCCTTTTACGCCCGTGCTTTCGTGGATTATCTCGACCAGCCGAGGATAGGGGTCATCCTTGCCTTCCTGGTCACATATCGGACCGGCGAATCGTTCCTGCTAACGATGGTTTATCCGATGCTTAAAGAAATCGGCATTACCCGAGCCGATTACGGTTTCATCTATGGCGTTTTCGGCATCTCCGCCTCTATAATCGGCGGCATAACGGGTGGATGGCTGATCGGAAAGTTCGGTTTGAAAAAGTCGGCGTGGCCGCTGGTGCTCGCACAGAATATACCGAATCTTTTATACGCCGTCCTTGCATTCAATTATCTCGGTTTCTCACATGTCGGCGGTAATGTACACGCACCCCTGCCTGTCGTCGGGACTTTTGTCGTTCTGGAAGCTTTCGGTTCGGGCCTCGGGACAGCACTCTTCATGGTATTCATCATGCGCACGTGCAAGAAATCCTACAAGGCGGGTCACATGGCAATAGCCACAAGCGTTATGAACGTATCCTCAACTTTTGCCGGAGTCTTATCCGGCTTTGTGGCCGCGTGGGCTGGATTTTCCCTGTTCTTCGTTATCAGTTTCATAGCCACGATTCCGGGCATGACTCTCATCCCCTTCCTTCCACACATGGAAAAATAATT
>JBECKW010000132.1:0-4679 GCA_040235505.1 Desulfobacterales bacterium | reverse complement strand
GGCGGCTGAAATAGGCGCCGCCGTTCATGAGCGCCGCAGCGGCGGATTCATACAATGCCTTCACCTTTGCAACTTCCGCAGCTTTCTTCGGATCATAGAAAAGATCGAACTCGCATTGGCAGGAGGTCCCCTGAACCATGGGCTGCACGTAAACGCCCATATCGGCGGCATCGACGCCGGAGCGCGCTGCCTCTTCCGCCATAACGTCGACGAATTTTGAAACCCTGTCCATGGTGGTGCTAAAAAAGATTTCCTGACATGCGCCCGTTCGACGTATCTTCCAGTACGGTTCCGCCGACGGCGCCTGCAACACGTTCAGGATCTCATCGGCCGAAAGGTCGCCAATCGCTTTTTCCATGGAAAGGTCGAGTTTCTTCGCCTCTTCACCCAGTGCCTTCTTGAGGTAGGCGATCTTCTCTTCCGGAAAATAGGAAAACCCCGCCAGCGCAATGAAAAGAATCCACGGCGGAAGCGCGTTCTTCAGCTTATCGTACGCTTCGGGAGAGTCCGTGAGTGCGGCGGCCAGATTGTTTCGATCAAGAATCAGGCATTCCTCGCCGGCCTTCCACCACATGATCCGGTAGGCCATATCGGACAGAATCTCGTAATTGTCCGCGCCCACCAGAAACGCTTCCTGAAGGGCCGGAAGCTCTTCACATCTGACAGTGGCCCAGGTGACGATTCCCAAGGTCCCTTGTGCCCCTTGCAGAACGTTTCCGAAGGTCGTCTGTCCCGGCCCCATGGGATTCACCTGGGCCTGCTTGGCGGCCCACTGCTGCTCCAGCGTCCCCGGACCGGCGGCGGAGCCTGTTCGAAACATGTCCCCGTTCCCGAAAACCACCTCCGTACAGGTGAGCGGGTCCTGGGAATCCCATTGGTATACCGGCATCATCACCGGTTCCCTGTCCAGCATACTGGCAACCACCGACTTGTTCGCACGGGGAAGCAGGGGCATGTTGAGCCTTATCCCGGCCTCCTTGAGCTTCGGCACCAGCTCGCCGAAGGTAACCCCCGCCTCGATCATGGCGACGCGATTGACGGCGTCGATCCGTACCATCTTCTTCAAATTGCTCAAATCGACAATCACCGCCCCGCCGACACTTGGAACCGTATCGCCGCGAAAATGGGGGGCTCCGGAACTGACCGGAACCAGCGACGTCGACGTCGCGTTTGCCCATTGAACGAGTTTCTCGACCTGCTCCGCATTCTGCGGCTTTACAACACAGCGGGGTCTGATGCCGGGGGCGATGCTCATGTCTTTCGCATATTCTCCCAACGACTCCTCGCTTTCGAATATCATATCGCCGCCGACGATTTCCTGTAACTCTTTGACAGCCATACTCTGCCTCCTTTTGATTTTTTTCTATGAGTTCGCGGGTGGTCTTGATAATCCGCGACATATGCGCATCAGCCGCCTTTGGATTGTTTCAACCGAGACGTGAGCGCGGGCACGATGCTGTGCCAGTCCTCCACAATGCCGTAATGGGCGTATTTGAAAATATTCGCCTCCGGATCCGTGTTGATGGCAACGATCACCTTCGACCCGGCACATCCGGCCATATGCTGACTCGATCCGGAAATACCGACGGCAACATAGAGTTCCGGCCCGACGATCTTTCCGGTCAATCCGATCTGAACGACGTCCGATATCCACTTGTTGTCGCATGCCGGACGGGACCCGCCCACCACGCCCCCGAGTTCATCCGCCAGATGGCCGAGCAGCTTGAAACCTTCCTCGCCGCCGATCCCCCTGCCGCCCGCCACGATAGCCTTCGCGTCTTCCAGGCGAATGCCCAGGGCGCTGTCCCTTTCCTCTCCCACCTTTTTCTGCCGGGCCGCCGCTTCGGAAATCTCTATATCCAGATGAACGATTTCTCCCTGCCGGCTGTCATCCCTTTCCGCGGGCGGCATTGCCTTCACCCGGACCGTCGCCAGTTGCGGGTCGGTCCGGCATATCTGGACGGCCAGGGCATTCCCGCCATAGACCGGCTTGGTCATGAGAAGCCGTCCGTTGTCAGGGTCGATTTCGAGGCCTACACAATCCATCGACGCACCGGTATTCAATTTGAAAGCAAGCTGGGGGGTCAAGTCCTTTCCCACCGTTGTCTGCCCCAGAAGAACGATTTCCGGTCCGGCCGCCTCCACCACCCGTTCCATGGCCTGCAGGTAGTGATCGGTGAGGTAGTCAGCGAGAAGCGGATGATCCACCACATATACTTTCTGAGCGCCATGGGCGACAGCCTCCTGCCCTGCCCCATTCAGTCCGGCACCGATCATCACGGCGGAAAGTTCCTTTCCCGAATCGCTCGCCAGTTTGCTTCCGATTCCCAGAAGTTCTTTTGCAATCCCGGACAGTTCACCGCCCGAGACTTCACAATGAACAAGAATACCTTTTCCTTGGTTCATATCAGTTTCTCCTTTTCCAGAATCTTCACCAGGCCTTCCGCCTTTGCATCGATGTCCGCCCCCTCGATCATCTCACACTGACTGGTTCTTTCCGGGCAGTACAGCTTCAGGATCTCGATTTTTTGAAATTGAGCCGGATCGATTTCAAGGTCCTCCGCCTTCCAGGTTGTCAGCGGTTTTTTCGTAGCCGCCAGAAACCCCTCTACCCCCGGCTCACGAAGGATCCCGACTTCATAGCTGACGGTGACCAGGGCCGGGGCATCCACGGTTATGATATCGTAGCCATCCGGCAGCACTCTTTCCACTTCAATTTTCCCACCGCCCTCGATGAATTTAACGTTCCGGACGATGTTGACCGAGGGGATTCCCAGTATCCGGGCAATCCCGTGCCCCACCTGGCCGGCGTTGGTGTCGGCCGCTTGGATTCCGCATAATATGAGGTCGAAATCCCCTATTTTTCGGATGGCGGACGCCAGTACCGCGGCGCTCTGAGTGCTTTCGAGATCTTCAAACGCCGGATCTTCCAAAAGCACCAGCTGATCGGCACCCACCGCCAGCGAAGATCGAACCACGGCCTTTGAAAGCTTTTTGCCCATGCTGAGGACCGTGATGCTGACTTCTTCCGTGTCCTTAATTTTCAAGGCCGCTTCCAGAGCGTTTTCGTCAAAGGGACTCAAAACGGGCGGCGTCCCCCTGGGAGGCAGTGCCTTTTTCGTTTCAGAATCGATCTTGAACAGTGACAGCGGTGTCTCCGGATCGATGACCTGCTTCATGCAAACGATGATGTGTTTCACTTTACTCTCCTTGATAAGTTATTTCGAAGTGCCTAAAGTTTTGGTATTCTGCCGTTTTAAAGGTTTTTAACTTTGTGCCTCTGTGCCTTTGTGCCTCTGTGCCTTTTCCCCTCGTGTTTTTCGTGGACCGTTTTCATCTTTACGATTCTTTTTGTATTGAATCCGCCAGCAACTCCGCCACGTCCTTCACCATCACCCGGTTATCCCCTTCCCCGCCCCCTGCTTCCGATTCGAACATCTGGAGGCAATAGGGACATCCGGTCACAATCATGTCGGCCTTTGTTTCAACCGCCTGCTCGAACCGCATGCCGCTGATCCTTCGCCCGATGTTCTCCTCGAGCCACAACCGTCCGCCGCCACCGCCGCAGCACAGGCTGTCTTTTCGATTTTTTTCCATTTCCACCAGCTTCAGCCCCGGTATGCTTTCCAAAATCTGTCTTGCGGCCTGATAGCTGCCGTTATGCCTTCCCAGATAGCAGGGGTCATGGTACGTGACGGAAATATTCCTGTCCGTGGGCAGTTCAAGTTTCTTCTTTTGGATCTGTTCGGCTATTAATTCCGTATGGTGAACGACTTCGAAATCGCCGCCGAATTGGGGGTATTCATTCTTTAGCGTATTATAGCAATGGGGGCAAGCGGTCACGATTTTTCGAATATTATAATCCTTCAGCAGCTGAATGTTTCCCGCTGCCAGCATCTGATAAAGATGCTCACCGCCCAGGCGCCGGGCCGGATCCCCGCAGCACATTTCCTCCTCTCCGAGAATCCCGAAGTTGATTCCCGATGCCTTGAGCATGGCGGCAATAGCCTGGGTCGCCTTGAAGCACCTGTCTTCCAGGGCTCCGGTACAGCCGACCCAGAAGAGAATATCGATATCATCATCCTCACCGACGATCTTGATATCCATTTCCTCGGCCCAATCTGTCCTGGCGTAAACGGTTCCCCGCCAGGGATTCATCCGGACCCTCAGGTTTTTGAGCGTATCCTGGCCCGTCTTCGTGAGGGCACCCATCTGCAGGTGGCGCCTGAAATTGATGATGGTGTTCATCTGCTCGTTGGATGCCGGGCACACCTCCTGGCAGGCACCGCATGTGGTGCAGGCCCAGAGGGCATCTTCATCTATCAGACTTCCGACCAGCGGCGTCGATGCCGGCTCCGGCGAATCTCCTTCGCCCACACGACTTTTCTTCCCGTCAAGCAAGCCGGGCCCGGTTTCCAGCAGATGGTCCTTGATCCCGAGAATCAGTTCCCGGGGTGACAGAGGCTTTCCACTGAGCCTGGCGGGACAGGCGGCATAGCATCTGCCGCAGACGGTGCAGGAAAACCCGTCGAGCAGCTGCTTCCAGGTAAAATCATCGATTGAAAGCAGTTTGTAGCTTTCCGGCTGGGCAATATCGATGTTCTTCAGGGCGCCCTTCGCCCCGGTCTTTTTGAATACCGTATTTACGGGGGATGCCAGAATGTGCAGGTGTTTGGAAT
>JBECKW010000169.1:0-12311 GCA_040235505.1 Desulfobacterales bacterium | reverse complement strand
ATGGGAAAGGCCCTGAGCGGTATTGATTGGCCGAATCTTCTGATTGCCATGGGGGTTTCGGCCAGCGAACGTCCGATCCTTCTTGGATCCATCGAAAACATAAGAGCCGCTGCCGGGAGCATGTGGTTTAATGTTCTGTTCGGAAAAGACTTTTCCATGGCGGTTTTAAATACCGATTTTGATCCGGAGAAGCTGCGGGCAGGCCAGGTGAAACCCCTTCTGGACGCCGTCGTGATGGTTTCCCGGCCAACCCAGCCGACCCGGATTCTGGAAAGTCTCGGCAGCATGCTCGGCTCCCAGCTTTCGGTGGAAACCGAGGCATATGGACAATGGAAAATCAACCGCCTGCCGCTTGAGAACGGCCAGCCCCTTTATTATGCCCTGGCGGACGGCCTGATGATTGCCGGATTTTCCAGTGCGCCCGTCAAAAGCTGTCTCGATCAATCCCGGAACCAGCGAACCTCCCTGCTTTCATCCGAAACCTACCGGCATCATTGTGCGGCACTCTATCAGGAGGGAAAAACAGATCTGGTGGCCTATGCCGATGTCGAGGGAATCGTTGCCGGTTTTCGGAAAGCCATTGGAGAGAATGCGGCGGCCGATCCCGATTTAAAGCTGGTGAACATGCAGCTTGAGAATTTGCAGGGAATTGAAAGCGTGAATCTCGCGGAGTATGACGATGGCGGCCCCATCGCAAGCTCGAAGATGATTGTCGGCCTCAACAGAAAGAAAATGTCGCCGTACCTCACGCGATCACTGGCCAAGGCCCCCGGGAAAAACCCCACGCTGAAATACGTGCCGGTAAATGCCCTTCTATATGGCTGGCAGAACACGTTTGATTTGAAGCTTTACTGGGAAAACATGCAGCAGGATCCCCGCCTGACCCCGGCGAGCCTCTCGCAGTTCAAACAGATGTTCGCCGAGAAGACGGGGGTGGACCTTGAAACGCTCATCGCGGCGTTTGGTTCCCAGGCCGGCGTTCTTATAAACGATATCAACATGGACGGAATGTTCCCGATTCCCGAGCTTGCGGTGTTTGCGGAAGTCTCCCGGCCCGAGGTGATCGACGGGGTGATCCGTCGGCGGGTCGGCCAGACCGGGATGCAGATTGAAGACGAGTCCTATGCAGGCACGGACATTCACTATGTGAGCCTGCCGCTTGGGGCTGGGCTGAACCCGGCCTATACGTTTTCAAACAGCTTCTGCACCGTGGCCGTCAACCGCGCGCTTCTCAAAAACATGCTGAGTGCTCCCGATGCCGGGAACCTGGAAATCCATCCCCATTTCAAAGCCTTTGGAGACAGCATGACATCGGAAAACAACTCGGTCTTCTATCTTCGTTCCGAAGGGCTTATCGCAAAAACAAGGCAACTCGTTTCCTGGGGCATGTCCTGGATGGCCATGGCAAAGCCGGATAAGGCCGAGAATATGCAGAAGGTCGTGTCCCTGGGGGTTATGCCGCTTCTCGACGGGCTTTCCATGTTCCAGGCCGTCGGTGGGCGTGCTTATGTTGAAGAAGACAGGGTGTGCAGTGATGTCCAGGTGTTGATGGATCGGACTTGAATTGGTACAAAGGCATGAAAGCAAGGCACAAAGGCACAGAGGTAAAGGGATAAATGAAGGAAGAACTTTTCAATAGAATGGAGCAGATGTTCCCGCTGATCGAACATCGCTACCAGAAGGTGGGACCCCTGGAACTCACCGTCTGCCGGCTGGCCCGGGGCAACACCTACAACATGCGGGTGGTGGGTCTGGACGCCGTCAAACGGCTTCGGAAAATGAACCCCGATTGTGCCATTACCTTCAAACCGAACCACCTCAGCGAAGCAGATTTCATGCTGCTCTCGATTCTATTTCTGGAACACGACATGCGGGTGGTCACCGAAGGCGGTGACAATCTCTTTCTCGATCACATCGATGTATTCAACGACCTTTTGCCGCTCTTCGTTCATCCCGGGTTTCAGCACACGGCGGGAAACCGGAAGCTGAGCCTGGCCGACTACCTGAGCAACCGGGGCGCCTTCAAGGTATTTCGGGAGGCCCAGACCCGGAAACTTCCCAGCGGCGAGGAAGTTACCATCGGGAAAAAGGACATCCTGACCCTCAGCCAGGCGTATCGATATCACCTGGTGCGGAAGAAAGAAATGTATGTCACCTTTCCGGGGTATTCGAGCGTCAAGTCCGGTTTCATGGGGCTGATGAAAAAGGAGGGTACGAAAACCGGCCGGAGCTATACCGGAAAATTCGACGGGTTTCATCACCTGCCGTTTCAAATGGATATCGAGGCGTCCATGACAGCCGGCGTCGATGTCTATATTGTTCCCGTCAATATCGCTTATTCCCCGGTTCTGGAAGACGAACTGTTTCTGGAACTGCTTCGACTCCAGGATGCCGGCACCGATAAGAATAAAATTTATTTAAAGGATCTGGGGCATGTGGTGGAATCGTTTTGCAGGAACAAACGCAAGGGGGAGCTTTCCATAAAGTTCTGGGAGCCGAAAAAGATCGACACATCGGGCCTGAAAGAGCCCTTTTTAAGCCTCAAGAAAAAAAATGCCGCCAAATCCCTGGCGAAAAGTACGTTTCAGAAATCATTGGCCATGCAGCCCATATTCCCGGCCAATATCTATTTTTCAGCATTTGACGAGCAGCTCACCAGGATTTCCATCAGCCGCATGAGGGATCGGATCGATGATCTCCGCGACCGCCTGCGTCACCTGAGCTACGGAAATAAAAAGTGGCAGGTGGACTTGAGCTATATGCTCGATTATCGGAACCAAATCATTTCCGCCGATGAAATTATCAATCGCACCTTCGAGCTGTTCAACACCCCGGAGCGAAGAATCACCGCCAGGGACGGCGACCGGTTCGTTATCTTCAACCACCATGCGGCCATGCAGTACCGAAATCATATCGCCCACTTTTTTGAGGCGGATGAAAAAGACGGGAAGGATGCGAGCGGGGGGGGGAAGTAAAACGCGGAAGGTTTCATGCGAGCGAAAAGGTTCATGCCCTCCCCGGGAAAGAAAATCCATGATAGCAAGGGCCGAAATACTCAGTGGCATAGATTGTTTCCTGGGGTTGACATCCATTCTGAAATTTTGTTGTCATACATTCAAATGGTTAACACACTGATAAACACTTGTCCCACCCTTTTATGTTAACGAACTTGTGGAAACCTGACAGGAGCCGGCAATGTTTAGAATTCCAACACGTCATGGAAAATTCGGACGGGTTTCGAATTGGGTTTTTCTTTTAATCATCTGCCTGGTTGCTTTTAGCCTTTCCGGTTGTAGAGACAAACCAGATGCGGCGTCCGAAGGTGCGGAGGCCGATACCGGCAAAACCGTGCTCACGGCATGGGCGCATCACGGCAAATCCGTGGAATGGGAAACCCTCCAGAAGCAGGTGGCGCGGTTCAACGCATCCCAGAAAGCCTTTCGAATCGAGCTGATCGAAATTCCGGAGGCCGATTACAACACTCAGGTTCAGTCGGCCGCGGCCACCCGGGAACTCCCCGGGATTCTGGAGTTCGACGGTCCCATGCTCGCGAACTATGTCTGGAAAGGATACCTCCAACCCCTTGATTCCTTGATATCCGCCGAAGTGCGATCTTCGCTGCTTCCCTCCATCGAGGCCCAGGGAACCTACCAGGGCCGTCTTTACGCTGTGGGGGTTTTCGATTCGGGTTTGGCCCTTTATGGGAACCTGGCCCAGCTGACGGCGGCCGGCATCCGCATCCCCCATGGCATCAAAGACGCATGGTCCGTAAGTGAATTCGACGAAATCCTGGCGCGGCTTTCGAAACAGGGGCGGCAAAATGGGGGCCATGGATACGCACTGGACATCAAGCGGGATTACACGGGAGAGTGGTGGACGTACGCTTTCTACCCGGCCCTGGTGAGCGGGGGAGCGCAGCTCATCGACACAACTGATTACCAGTCCGCGGACGGGGTGTTGAATTCCAAAGCTGCGGTCAGAACGCTTCAGTATTTTCAACGATGGATGAAGGCCGGATATATCGCCCCCAATACCGACGGACGGGCGTTTATCGACGGCCGAGTGGCCCTCTCCTGGGCCGGGCACTGGGAATACCCGCGCTACAGCAAAGCCTTGGGGGAAAAGCTTCGGTTGATCCCCCTGCCGGATTTCGGCGGCGGCACGCGGACGGCCATGGGCTCATGGTGCTGGGGAATCACGCGAAACTGCAAGGATTCTGGAGCGGCGGCCAAGTTTCTGGATTTTCTGATGAGCGGTGCAGAGGTCCTCGCCATGACCGAAGCAAACGGCGCGGTTCCCGGTACCCGGACGGCGGCTGAAAAAGCGCAGCTTTACCGGCCCGGCGGACCCCTGCGCCTTTTTGTGGAACAACTCGACACCTGTGCCGTCCCCCGGGCCAGGACACCGGCCTATCCCGTGATCACATCGGTATTCCAGGAAGCCATGGGGGATATTTTGAACGGTGCACCGGTGAAGAAAACCTTGGACCGGGCGGTTCGGATCATCGATGAAAATATCGAACAGAACGAGGGGTATCCGCCATCGGGCGGAGGGAAGTAGTAGAAAAGCGGATGGAACGGAGCATGGGCATGAAGCTGCCCAGGGGAGACACGGTTTGGGGCTGGATCATGGCATCTCCCGCCGTGATCGGTCTTTTACTGTTCATGGTGCTTCCGTTTGTCGTTGCGATCGGGTTGAGTTTTACTACCTACCGTTTCAATTCTCCGCTTCCCCTTCGGTGGGAGGGACTCGGCAATTATATTGACCTGCTGACTTCTTCCGATTTTCTACGCGCCGTTTTAAACAACATTATGTTTGCGGCGGTGGTGGTGCCGGTTCAGACAGGTCTGGCACTGATGCTTGCCCTTCTGGTGAATCAGCGCCTGCGGGGTATGTCGGTCTTTCGTACACTTTTTTTCATGCCGGTGATCTATCCCATGGCATTGGTGGCCGTTGTATGGGCGCTTATATTTGCCCCGGCACCGACGGGGCTCATGAACCGGATCGTGGCGCTGTTTTCCTTCGGCCATGTGCAAGCGCCCATCGATTTTCTTCGAAACGGATATCTGGCGATGCCCTGCATCATGGTGATGTCAATCTGGCAGGGGGTGGGGTTTCAAATGGTGATTCTACTGGCCGCCCTTCAGGGCGTTCCGGAAACCCTGTACGAGGCCGCCCGCATCGACGGCGCCGGAAGGGTCGCACGATTCCGGCATGTCACCATGCCCCAGCTCAGAAACAGCCTGATTTTTGTAGCCATGGTGACCACCATTCTCGCCTTTCGGTTATTCGATCAGATCTGGATACTTACCCGGGGCGGCCCGAACAACGCCACCACGACGGTCCTGTACCAGGCCTTTGTCGCTTCCCGGGAGCGGAATCAAATCGGTCTGGGGGCGGCCATGGCGGTCTTGTTTTTCATCTTCGTGGGTGTGGTGACCTTGGTTCAACATTTCGGCGTCAGGCAGCATCGGGAAATTCAGTGATGAGTAAATCCATCCAAAATCGGCACCTTCTGCTTTCCTACGGTTTGCTGATACTCGTGGCGCTGGTGTTTGTCTGGCCCCTTGTTTTCATGCTGGCGGCGAGTGTGACCCCCAACGAGCAGGTGCTTGCCAGGGCTTCGGGCTTGGGCGCCCTGCTGTCCAGAGATTGGACATGGTCCAATTATAAATCCGTACTCGGGCAGCTCGAATTTTTCAGTTTCCTCCGGAATTCCATCTTCATTGTCGGGGTCATCGTGCTGAGCGGCCTGGTGGTCAACTCCATGGCGGGGTATGCCCTGTCCCGGCTCCGGTGGAGCGGACGGGAAGCCGTGCTGGCAGTGGTCATCGCCCTTATGGTGATTCCATACGAGGCGCTGGCGGTGCCGCTTTTTTTTGAAATGACCGTCGTCGGCTGGATCAACAGCTACCAGGTACAGATTGTCCCCTTTATCGCCAATGCCTTTTCGATCTACCTGTTTTATACGTTCTTCAATTCGATTCCCCGGGAGCTCGACGAAGCCGCCCGAATGGACCGGGCCTCTCCGCTGCAGACCTTTTTCCACGTAGCCGCACCACTGGCCAGACCCGCCTTTGCATCCGTGGCGATTCTTTCGTTTCTGATGAACTGGGGCGTCTTTTTATGGCCGCTCATGGTCACCCGGGGTCCAGGCTATCAGCCGTTGCCGGTGGCGCTGGGCTATTTTTCGGCGAACAAACCGGTTCGGTGGGGGGATATCATGGCTTTCGGCACGCTGATGGTGATTCCGGTGTTGATGGTGTTTCTGATCTTCCAGAAGGGATTTGTAAAGGGTATCGCCCGGACCGGTATCAAGGGATGACGACCAATGGCAACCATCGAATTTGAAAAATTGGACAAGGTCTTCGATACGGGCGCCCATGCCGTCCGAAGCGTTTCGCTATCCGTTACGGACGGTGAAATGATGGTGCTGGTGGGCCCATCTGGATGCGGCAAGTCGACCCTTTTACGGCTGGCGGCCGGGCTGGAAACCGAAACCTCGGGCCGCATTTTGATCGGAGGGAGACCTGTCAGCCATCTGCCGCCGGAACAGCGAAACGTGGCCATGGTCTTTCAGGATTATGCGCTTTATCCGCACATGACGGTCCGCAGGAATCTTGCCTTTCCACTGAAAATGATGAAGGCAGGCAGGGCGCAGATTCACAAGCGGGTCCGGCAGGTTGCAGATCTCCTGGAACTGGGTCCCCACCTGGAGGCCAAGCCGCACCAGCTTTCGGGTGGACAGCGCCAGCGCGTTGCCATGGGTCGGGCCCTTGTCCGCAATCCGGATGTATTTCTCATGGACGAGCCGCTGTCCAACCTCGACGCAAGGCTTCGGGTGAAGATGAGAAGAGAAATCTCGTCGCTTCAAAAGCGGCTGGGCACCACGACCATTTTTGTGACCCACGATCAGGTGGAAGCCATGACCATGGGCGACCGCCTGGCGGTCATTCGGAACGGTACGCTCCAGCAGGTCGGCACCCCCCGGGAGGTCTATGCACACCCGGCCAACGTGTTCGTCGCCGGCTTTATCGGAAGCCCCGGCATAAACCTGATCCGGGGTCGTATTTTCAGGGAGGCTTCGGGGGTGGCGGTTCTTGCCATCGGCAGCCACCGGCTGGCGATTCCCGAGACGCTCATCCGTGAAAAGCAACAATACACGGCATCTGAAAATGAGGAGCTGCTGGTAGGCCTGCGGCCGGAGGCCTTCACGGCGCCCGATATGGTTCCGGAATCCCGGCGGATCGAGGTCGACATTCAACACATCGAGGAGATGGGACACGAATGGTTCGCCTATTTTCAGATTGAAGGAATCTCCCTATTGTCTTCAGATGGAAAGAATTCCTATTGGAATGCCGTTAATACAGGAGAAAAGGGAGACAAAGACCTTCCGGAGCGTGAAGGCCTCATGGTCGCCCGCCTGCAGAACGCACCTTTGATCAAACGGCATGGGCGGGTGCTGCTCGGCGTTAAAACTGATGCATGCCACCTGTTTGATCAAAATGGTGATGCGTTTTTATAGGGAGTTCGCCCCCTATATTCCTTCCTCGGGGGCGAGAACGCCGCCGTTTTCCCGCTCCAGTTCCTCCTCGGCGATATTGACCCCCTTCGGTTTTCTCAGACCGGGAACCGCCAGGGCGCCAAAGAGGGTCACACCGCCAGAACGTCCATGGACGCCCGGTAAAAGCCGGTTTTATGGAGAAGCATGGAGCTGACGGCGAGGCCTGCTCCGAGCTTGTTTTTTTCAATACAATCCCCAGGTACATTTTTTGTGGTTCATTTAAATTTGGATAGCTCTGTATAATTTATGCAACAATATTATAAATTTTTCTGCACAATTTTACAGTAGTTAGGGTCGGTTTTCGTCTTTATCCTTCCTGCCACATTGAATAACTATCTGAAATAAAATCCTCTTCCAGCAAACACTTGTTTTTGCGTAATTTTTGCAGAATCCAACAATAGATGTGATTGTGTTCATAGGAGCGTACGTGATTAATCAACCCAACAAGATACTCGTGGTCGATGACGATGAAGTTATCTTGGAAACGATCACTGAATATCTCGAACAAAAAAATTTCAAGGTCGTTCCCGTTGACAATGGACTTGACGCCCTGAAGATGTTTGAAACGGGAAACGGCGGTTTTGACCTTCTTATCACCGACCTGGTAATGCCGAGCATCGGCGGAGTTGCCATCATCTCCATCGTAAAAAAGAAATACCCCCAAGTTCCAATCATTGCCATCACAGGTTGGGGGGAACATCCGGAAACTCTTGCCAGAGAGGTAGAGGCTGATTTTGTATTGGAAAAGCCTTTTAAACTGGACGAGATCAACAGGATCATTCAGAACCTGTTATCTTAACTGAAGAATGTACAGATATTCTCAATCTTACAAAATCCAACGCCTTATCGATACACTAGAAGATAGTATGTAGTCAGACACATATGTGTAATTAATTTCCCACACATCTTCGAATATAACCTTTTTTACATATTAATTGGCGAAATTAGCCGCAATCATTTCTTATGAATACACATTAGAACAATATAATTTATTGTTTATATATAAATGGGTTAGAGACACCTAATATAATGTTGTATTCTGGCGCGGTTCTTGCTTTTAGTTAGAAGTTAACGTTTTCACTATAAAAAAACTTTTTCCAAGGTGCTCCAACGAATTAATTACGTGAACTTCAGTAGGGCTTTTACTTGTATAAAAAAGGCTTCTGTTTTCAAAATAAACAGCAACATAAGATGACGGTTCACAGTTCTGAGGTAAAATGTATTTATACCATTACGGAATTTATAAAAAACCATTCCAGATCAGCGTAGACCCCTCTTTCCTCTGGATGTCAGAAAAGCATAAAGAGGCTTTGGCCATGTTAAGGTACGGCATTCTGGATAACAGGGGCTTTATTGCGCTTACGGGTGATGTTGGCACAGGAAAAACCACTCTAATTAATGCATTGATAAGCAGTTTGGAGTCGGATGTTCTTGTTGCCAATATTACCAATCCAAGTCTAAAACGTACTGAATTTTTTAATCATTTAGCGACAATGTATAGACTCGGAAAGACATTCTCCGACAAAAGTAATTTTTTATTTGCCTTTCAGTCCTTTCTTGAAAAAACTTACCGTGAAGGAAGGCAGGTGCTTCTTATCATTGATGAGGCGCAGCGGCTCACCCGGGACATGCTGGAGGAAATTCGTTTACTATCAAATATCGAGTTGCAGAATGTCAAACTTTTAAATGTATTTTTTGTGGGTCAGGATGAGTTCAGTGAAATGCTCAATCGCGACGAACACCGGGCCCTCAGGCAGAGAATGACCATCCAGTTCCATTTAGAGCCCTTATCTAAAGACGAGACCAGTGAATATATATTACATCGTTTGGAGGTTTCTGGGACCAAGAATGAGATATTCACACAAAGTGCCATTCAGGAAATTCATACTTTTTCTGAAGGCTATCCACGTGTTATCAATATTATCTGCGATCATGCAATGCTTACAGGTTATGTAAAAAAATTAAAAAAAATTGACGCCCCTGAAATTCTCGAATGTGCCAGTGAACTGAGACTTAGAAAAAAATCTAGATCAGATTCACTTCACAAAGAGAGTATTCCTTTATCGTTTAACAAGGCGTCGGACTCAGAATCTTCCAATGAAGAGCGCATGTATACAAAATCGTGGGTAGAAAAAGACCCTCCATTTCACGTTAATATTTTCTACAATATCAAACCATTAATCCCAAGGCGCGCGCAGATATTTTTAAGGCAGAAGGTTTCCCGATCCAAAAAAAATCGCTACCGGCATCAATGGCCAATTAACGAACTACTTGGAGATGCTCCAGAAAAATGGAGCGGATGGCCCGAGAATAAAAATTTTGCATTGGTGCTGAGGCATGATGTCGACACACAGAAAGGATATGATTCAATACCGTTGCTGATAGACATAGAAAAGCAATATGGGTTAAAATCCTCTTTTAACATCGTGCCAGAGAGATACAAAGTACATCCAGAAATTTTAGATTATATACGAGAACATGGGTTCGAGATCAACGTTCATGGTTTGAAACATGATGGGAAGCTTTTTAAAAATATAAAAACATTTAATAAAAGTGCAGTAAAAATAAATGGATATTTAGAGCAGTGGGACGCCAAAGGGTTCACTGCGCCGTCAATGATCTGTAATTTGGAATGGTTACATGAGCTAAAAATTGATCATAGCACCGGAACTGTTGACACTGATCCATTTGAACCTAATCCAACCCCTTCAAACACTATTTTCCCTTTTATCGTTAATCATCACCCCGAAGGAAAATTTTTCATAGAACTGCCTCTAACAATGCCACAGGACCATACCTTGTTTATTATTTTGAAAGAGAAGAACATTTCGATTTGGAAAGAAAAGCTACAATGGATTTCTAAAAAGGGTGGAATGGCACTGATAAATACCCATCCGGACTATATGTTGTTTAGCGACAAGAAATGCGGCAATGAAGAATACCCGGTGTCACTGTATACTGACTTTTTAGAACATGTCTTATCTGATTATAAAGGCTTATTTTGGAATACTCAGCCCGATGAATTAGCACAATTTTGGAAACGCCAATTCAATCCACTAAGAACGGGGCAATAAAAATCAAGAGACAATTCCAATTGTAAGTACCGGCTTTTCACTTCAACGATCTTCCCGTTTTCTTCTCCATGTCCCGTTTCCGGTCCGACGGGGCCAGGGGACTGCCGAGATGTGCGAATCGCAAAAGGGGGACCACGAAATAAATGCCCTGGTGGGGTTTTCCGGGTTTTTTGCAGATGACTTCGAGAAATGCCACGGCATCATCGAGGATGGATTTTTTTTCAATGGCGGCAAATATGGTTTTATTGTGATGCATGCCGCCACCGGAGAGGGTTCGGAATCCGGCGAAGATGGGAATGTGGGTGCTGATGAGCTGAACGAAATCGGTGCTTTCCAGGACCGTGGCACCCGTGATGCCGATATCGAGCCAGCCCGTAATCAGATCATCCAGAAGATCTTCATTATTAATCACCACCACCAGCAGGAACATGTTGGAATCCTTTTCCGGTTGCGCCGTCATCAGTGAAACGGAATCTGCTCTTCAAGACATTGAAACGACTGCCAGAGTGCCTCCGAATCCCGGGAGAGTCGGATGAGGGCGAGAAACTCCGGATTTTTACACAGGCGAGACAACCCGGCCAGAAGCTGAAGATGAAGGTGGGTCTGGCCTTCCGGAAGAATCAACGCCAGAACAATGTCCACCGGCAGCTTGTCGATGGCATCGAAATCAACCGGAGGGGAGAGCCGAAGAAGCACAACGGCGGCATCCGAAATATCCGATACCGCAGCATGGGGCATGGCAATGCCTCCCCCCACGCCGGTACTCATAATGCGTTCCCTGAGCATGAGGCCGTCCAGAAGTTCCTTTTTGTTTTTCACCAGTCCGGTCTTATACCCGGTTTCCGCCAGAAATCGCAGAATTTCGTCTTTGTCCGGCAGAGCCACGTCCAGGAAGATATGGTCGGATTTCAGGAAATTGCAAATTTTCATGACGGCGGTCCGTATGGTTGGTAGGGGTTATCGATCTAGTGAATAAATAATTGAAAAATGCCGGGATGTCAATTGGTTCGGTCCTAAACGATCCGATGAAACGCCTTTTCGATGGCGGAAATACGCCATTGAATCCAGGTGGGCCGCCCATGGGGGCAGGTGGCGGGGTTTTCGCAGGCATCGAGCCGGGTGAGCAGTTCTTTTATCTGGGACGGTGAAAGATACTGGCCCGCACGAATGGCGCTGTGGCAGGCCATGAGGTATCGGATGCGGTCCAGGGCCGTATCGAACTCGGGGGAAAAATCGGTGTCGGCGGTTTTTTCGACGATTTCGATAATAAGGGGTGCGATTTGCTTTCCGGAAAGAAGCGAGGGCACCGCCTTGATGGCGAAGGTTTCCCCGCCGAATGGCTCGATGTCCATTCCGAAGGTTCGAAGATCGGAAAGGAGCGAGCTGAGAATCCGGGCCTCGTTGAATCCCAGTTCCACGGTTTCCGGGAGCAGTAATTGCTGAACTTCAAGGGTTTTTTCCGCGGCTTTTTTCTTCAGTTGCTCGAAGAGGATCCGCTCGTGGGCGGCATGCTGGTCGATGAGAATCATGCCTTCCCGGGGAGAGTCGCAGACGATGTAGGTGTCGTGGAGCTGGCCGATGACGGTGAGGTCGGCAAATCCGGCGCTTTCGGCGAAGAGCGGTTGTTGCCGGGTTTCGGGGAGGCGGGAGGGTTGGGGGGTGGGGGTGGACGG
>JBECKW010000094.1:0-8222 GCA_040235505.1 Desulfobacterales bacterium | reverse complement strand
CAGAGCGCAGCGACCATTACATGGAACCGAAAATGCTTCGTTCTCAATTCGATACATTGGAAATTCCAGCATACGGCCTGCATTTGAATATTTCCTGCACGCCGGAAAAATTGGTCTCAATCATTACGAAATACCACATGATGCAAAAGTCCGAATTCGGGATAATCGGCATGGGGGTGATGGGAAGAAGTCTCGCCCTGAATGTGCTCGATAAAAATATCCCCCTGTCGGTTTACAACCGGGTCGATGGAAATGAAGCATATTTGCTGTCGGAATTCCTGGGCAAAGCGGATGCGAAGCAGGTATCGGGATTCACCTCGATGGAAAAATTCGTCGACTCACTGGCCATCCCGCGAAAAATACTGCTGATGATTCCCGCCGGAGCGGCCGTGGACGCAGTCTTAACCGCACTCGATCCTTATCTTTCCGAAAACGATATCGTTATCGATGGCGGAAATTCCCATTACTGCGACACAAAACGCAGGCATGATGCATTGGCAAAGAAGAATATCCGTTTTTTGGGCGTGGGAATTTCAGGCGGTGAGCAGGGAGCGCTGCATGGTCCTTCCATGATGGCAGGGGGCGCAAGGGAGGGCTATGACCAAATCAAGCGTATCCTTGAAGCCATTTCGGCGAAAGACGCCCATGGAACCCCCTGCGTAACTTATCTCGGTCCCGACGGCTGCGGTCATTTTGTCAAGATGATCCATAACGGCATCGAATATGCCGAAATGCAATTGCTGGCGGAACTTTTCTCTATTTTAAAGCAGAGGTTGTCTTATCCCAAAATCTCCAAACTTTTCCGGGAATGGAACGCTACGGAATTATCGAGCTTCCTGCTTGAAATCACGGCGACCATCCTCACCGTGAAAGAAGATAACCACTATCTCCTGGATCGCATCCTGGACACGGCATCCAGCAAGGGGACTGGGGCCTGGTCCGCGGAAGCGGCGCTCGAACTGGGGGTTCCGGCCTCGATGATTTCAGCCTCGGTGGAGGCACGGTTTCTTTCCATGCTGAAAGAAAAGCGAGTGAACGCATCCCAAAAGCCGGACTCCGCTGCGGTGACGCCTGAAATCGATTTAGATGTGGTGAAAAATGCATACGCCTTTGCCCGGCTCATCAATCATTACCAGGGCTTTGAAATTATCCGGTCCGCTTCCGGCGAAAACGACTGGCATGTCTCCCTATCCGAAATCGCCCGTCTCTGGACGAATGGTTGTATCATTCGCTCAGCACTCGTTTCGTCCCTGGCGGACAGGTTCAAAAAGAATGAAGACCTTATGAACGACGAAACGATTGTCAGGCAGATGGTAAGGCTTGAGGGTTCGGTAAGGAAGTTGATCAACGCGGCGTTCAACAGTCGCATCGCCCTGCCCGCTTTCTCTTCGGCCCTGAATTACTGGTACGCCTTGACCACCGGGAATTCTTCAGCGAACCTGATACAGGCGCAGCGCGATTATTTCGGCGCACATGGTTATGGACGAACGGATTCGGACCCGGGCCTTTCATTCACCACAGACTGGAGTCCTCATCATGGATAGCACACTTCTCATCGCGGTCTTCGCAGGCATTGCCATACTGCTGGTATTGATTCTGACGTTTAAAATTCAGGCGTTCCTTGCACTGCTCATCTCCAGCATTTCCGTGGGGATCATTGCCGGCATCGATCCTTCCACGATAGTAAAGACAATACAGACCGGCATGGGAAATACGCTGGGGTTTGTCGCGGTGGTCGTCGGATTGGGCGCCATCTTCGGCGCCATATTGGAGCATTCCGGGGGCGCCGAAGCCATTGCCTCGTTTCTGTTGAAAATAACCGGCGATAAGGGCGCGCCGTGGGCGCTCATGATGACCGGATTCCTCGTTGCGATTCCGGTTTTTTTCGACGTGGCTTTCATCATATTGGTTCCGCTGGTGTATTCCCTCCAGCGCAAGTCTGGAAAATCGATATTGTTGTATGCGATCCCCCTCCTGGCCGGGCTGGCGATCACCCATGCATTTGTTCCGCCGACCCCGGGGCCCGTGGCGGTGGCGGATATCCTCCATGCCGATTTGGGGTGGGTGATCGTTTTGGGGACGATCGTGGGGATTCCCACCGCCATCGTTACCGGGCCTTTCTTCGGGAAGTATATTGCAAAACGCATCTACGCCGCTGCCCCGGATTCCGTTGAAACCGTTAAGGATGAAGCGCCCAAACCTTTGGTGGGACTGGTGGTGGCGATTATCGGTCTGCCGATCCTGTTGATCGTTTTCAACACGATACTCAACAGCCCCATGTGCAAGGACTGGGGTAACGACACGTTCAAAAGCTGGATGGGAATGATCGGCCACCCGTTCACCGCGCTGATCCTTGCGAACCTGATCGCCTGGTATTTGCTTGGCATCAGAAGAAAAACTTCCATGGAAACCCTGCTGAAGATAAGCACAAAATCACTATCCCCCGCGGGTATCATCATACTGGTGACAGGCGCGGGAGGCGTCTTAAAAGAAATGCTTATCACGACCGGGATCGGCAATATGCTGGCCGGGTATTTTGCCGGAGTGGGCCTGAATATCTACCTGTTTGCGTTTGGTGCGGCCGCCCTGGCGCGCATCCTTCAGGGCTCCGCCACGGTCGCCATGATCACAGGAGCGGGTTTAACCGCTTCCCTGCTGTCAAGCACCACCGGTGATGTCCAGAGAGCCCTGCTGGTCATCGCCATCGCCTCCGGCGCCTCTATCATGTCGCATGTGAACGACAGCGGATTCTGGCTGGTCAGCAAGTATCTGGGGCTTTCGGAAAAACAGACCTTTAAAAGCTGGACGGTGATGACAACGATCCTGTCTTTAGTGAGCATTTCAATTATTTCCATTATCTCCCTGTTCATTTAAGGGAGACAAAAACATATGGGGCATATTATGAAACCTGTCAGAATGGGTGTAGTGGTCATGGTGACGGCGCTGATGTGCGCCTTCGTATCCCCCAGGGCGGAAGCCGCCGACCCGTTTGTCGCCTCGGCCTCGGTCGCGGTGGTCGACACGGATGACGGCCAACTCCAGGGATTCGTCAAGAACGGGATCTACACCTACCGGGGCGTTCCATACGCCAGGGCCGAACGGTTCATGATGCCGGAAAAGGTCGAGAAATGGAAGGGCGTCCGGACCGCGCTCAGCTACGGGCCGGTTTGTCCGGTCCCGCCGATGACGGAGGTGGCCAGTGACGAACTGTTCAATCCCCACCGCTACTGGCCCGAGAATGAACATTGCCAGTATCTCAATATCTGGACGCCGGGGATTCGGGACCACAAGAAGCGGCCGGTCATGGTCTGGCTGCACGGCGGGGGATTTACGAACGGCTCGTCCATCGAACAGGTTGCCTACGACGGCGAGAACCTGAGCAGAAAGGGCGATGTGGTCGTGGTATCGCTCAACCATCGCCTCAACGTCCTGGGGTATCTTGACCTGTCTGCGTATGGCGAGAAGTACAAATACTCCGGCAACGTCGGAATGGCGGATATCGTGGCCGCCCTGAAGTGGATCCGCGCCAATATTGCCGAGTTCGGCGGAGATCCTGAAAATGTCACGATTTTCGGACAATCGGGCGGCGGCAGCAAGGTTCGTATCCTGATGGGGCTGCCGGCGGCCAAGGGGCTGGTTCAAAAGGCGATCGTCCAGAGCGGCGCCACCCTCTCCCCCGTCATCCAACAGAGCATCAGCCGGCGCGTGGCCGCGTTGACCCTGCAAAACCTCGGCCTGAAACCCGGACAGGTCGATGCGCTCCGGACCATGCCCTATCTCAGGCTGCTCGAAGCCGGAGAAAAGGCGCTGGCCCAGACCGCCGCCGAAAACAAGGCAAATCGGGGACGATGGAGTCCGGTTCTGGACGGCGACTATATCCCCGCCGATCCGGTCGGGACTCAATTCGCTCCCCAGGCCACGGATATTCCGCTCATGATCGGCACCGTGCTCGATGAGAGCAATACCGTCGTCCGCAACGACCCGGCGGTTCTCCAGGCGGACAATAAGAATACCTGGAGCAGAGAGCACGCGAGGGCCAAGCTCGTCGAGAAATACGGCGACAAGGCCGATGCGGTTGCAAAGGCGTTTCTGGAAGCCTATCCGGAAAAGAAGTATGCCGATGCCTGCTTTGTAGATGCCGCCGGCCGGGCGGGAGCGCTCAGGAATGCGAAGCTCAAGGCGGCGCAGCACGGCGCATCGGTGTACACCTACATCTTCACCTACGAATCGCCGGTGATGGACGGGATCGGCATGTCCTGGCACTGTTCGGAAATCCCGTATGTATTCGACAATGTCGATGCGGCCGTCACGGCCACCGGCGGCGGAAATGCCGCGCATGTTCTCGCCGGCAAAATGAGCCAGGCCTGGATCAACTTCGCGCGGTACGGGAATCCCAACCATGCGGGCCTGCCCGACTGGACGGCGTATACGGCTGAAAATGGCGCCACGATGATCTTCGATAACACCTGCGAGGTGCGTTATCATCACGACAGGGAACTGCTGGATCTATTGGCCCCGCCGCTTCCGGCGAATCAGGGGGCGGCACCGTAGTTCGGCAAAGCCTGAGAACGCAAAAAGCAATATATCATCTATTTTGAATTTTTAAGGGCCAGGAACAGCAATATGGCGGCTATCTTCAGGCTTTCTTGGCACGAATCGGAGGGAATTATGAAGCGCAGTATTGTTTGGGGTGTGTTGATCCTGCTCGGGATCCTTGTTGCCCCGGCCGGCTGTTCCAGGCTGACCATGAGTGCTGATAAGCGTGCCGTTGTCGAAAAGTTCGAACAGTATACCTACACGGATCCCGCATATAACAACGAGAAGCTGATGTACAGCGTGTTTTTGCCTGAGGGCTATGACCGCTCCAGGCTCTACCCGATGGTCCTGTTCATGGGGGACGCGTCGACGGTGGGCTCGAATCCGACACGAGCTCTGATCTCATGCTTTGGCGCCACCGTTTGGGCGACGCCGAATGAGCAGGCAAAGCACGAATGCATCGTCGTCGTGCCCCAGTACGATACGGGCACGCCGGTCGTCAATGATCAGTCGCAAGCCTCGGAGTACCTGGACATCACGGTTGACCTGGTTAGGTATTTGCGGACGAAGTACAGCATTGACGCCAACCGGATCTACAACACCGGACAATCCATGGGCGGAATGATGTCGATTGCCATGAACATCAAATACCCGGACGTTTTCGCAGCATCGTTCCTCGTGGCATGCCAGTGGGATGCGAGCCTCGTAGCACCAATGGCCAGGGACCATCTGTGGATCATTGTCTCACAAGGCGACCCCAAGGCCTATCCGGGCATGAATTCAATTACAGCCGCATTGAGGAATGCCGGTGCCAAAGTGACTGCGGCGACATGGAATCGCGATTCGACCGACGAGCAACTCGCCGCGGGCGTGGCCAAAATGATCGCCCAAGGCGCCAATGTGAACTACAGCGTGCTCACGGGCGGGGATCATAGGAGCACCTTTGACAAAGCGTATTCGATTGAGGGAATAAGAGACTGGATGTTTACTCAGACCAGGTAGCGGTATGATTAAATTCATATTCTTTTTTTTGTGGATGATTATCAGGTGCTCTTATGAATAAATTGAAAATCGATAAAGCGTTTACATTGATGGAATCGGGACCCGTGGTACTTGTTACAACGTATGACGGCAAAAAGAACAACGTTATGACGATATCATGGACAATGGTATTGGATTTCAAGCCGACATTCGCCATAACCACCGGAGAGTGGAACTACTCCTTTGCAGCTCTTCGTAAAACGAAGGAATGTGTTATTTCGATACCCACAGTCGACATGCTCAATAAAGTCGTTGGAATAGGAATATGCTCCGGTGCCGATACCGAAAAATTCGAGAAGTTCAAACTGACGCCTGTGAAAGGTAGAGAAGTCAAAGCACCTTTAATAAAGGAGTGCCTCGCAAATATTGAATGTAAAGTCGTAGACATTGTCAAAAAACACAACATCATCGTTCTCGATGCCGTTGCGGCATACCTTGACCCCTCGCGCAAAGAGAAACGAACTGTTCACGCCGTCGGCGACGGTACGTTTATAGTAGATGGACGCAGGTTAAACCGAAAGAAATTAATGGCATCTAAACTTCCAAAAGGCCTTTAAGCAAAGCAAACCATACACACAAAACTTTGCCCCCTGAGCAAGGTCCGGATGATCAACTCAAGGGGCATGGGGATGGAACCGGCACTTCCTTTCATTTAGTCGGAAATTGTGATGAGTGATGATGTACTATTAACCACTTCCCGTTAACTTTCTGCAGAACTAAAGTTTGCCTTAGTTGTCCGATATTTTGTTCTTTTGTGTTCGGGTCGGTATATACTGCGGTTTGGTAGACAGTCGTGATGGCGACATCTTATCCAATCAGGGTAACTTGTGGATTGTGTATCGAGAACGACAATGCCCCTTTTGGAATAGTTGCGAAGCTTAATTTCCAATCCGCTCCAATCTGATCCCAGCCTTTATATAGAAATGGGTATCCATTAACCGGACCAAACTCTGACGTGTTTGATGAATGCAAATATAAAGAAGAGAATGATTCGAAGTCTCCATTGGTGAAAGAATTAACCCAACTGTATGGAACCTGCATCGCCTCCTCCTCATCAGAGGCTGCGGCAGCAGGTTGAGCTATTGCGATGCAGAGTGTCAATGCGGCAATGATAATCAGAGCAAACGCAGTTTTCGATCTCATGGTAATCCCCCCTTGGTCATAGTGGTTATATCGAATCACGGAAGCATGCTGACGATCTTTGCAAACTCCTCCGGTGTAAATGCTCTCATCGTGGTCGTCCTGATATTCCCATCCATGGCAGCTGCAATAGCACCGGCAACCGCTTCTTCATCACCGGAACATTCACCAATGACCACTCCATCATACTCACCCATTGTCATGAAGAGACTTTTGATCTTGCCTCCAATTCCCTCCGCTGCCTTTACAGCTTCAGCTTGATTTTTTTGAAAGCCTTTAATTGTTTGGATTCCCTTCTCCGTAAATTTGATTAACGTGATGTAAGTTGGCATGATGTACCTCCTTGTCTTAAGGTTGTCCTTGTTTACAGAAACACCAATATTACCAACTGGCACTGCACGTACCAGAGAAACACCGGTAAAGTTGTGGAAGAACAATGGCTGTCGTTAAAATTGATCGAATTGTTGTTTCAATGAGCGAGGATGGCGCTCGAATTTAAGGTTCGGGACTGGTTCTTTATGCCCTTGGAGGCACTATCTCGTTTCAGGCAGGTTGGATCCCAGACGCATCAGGACATGAGTTGCCTCACAGGGGGTTTGTTAATGCCATGAATTGGCTCAATAATCTACGATAGACAAAGTGAATACGAGAGTCAAGAACTATAGGGGTATCCCTTGTTACTTATTGCATTTATTAGATTTTTGTGTCTTTTCCGGAGAAAGAGAGAAAGGTCGTTGGCGCTCAAGTCTTGAAGTTCAGGGAGCGGAGCCATCCATGTGTCCAATGAAGCCTTTCGCAGCAGACACAAGATGTGCCAATTCTCCCTTGACAACATATTGTAATACTGACATATACTCTCGCTAAAAAAGCAGGTCCCTATCGTTCGTTAAGCTGAAGGGAGGATTCTGGATGAAAAACTCGCTGCGAATTCTTTTTCTCGCGATCTGCGGGATTGCACTTGGAATCGGAGTCACGGCAGGCGCAGCTTTTTGCGCCGAGGCAGGCACACTCCAAGCGGCCGCTGTCAAGGTCGACATTACGCCTGCAGATCCCTCACAGCTGACCAACCAGTGGGGTGTTCCGTTTGTCGGCGTGCACGACAAGACCTATGCGCGCGTTTTGGTTGTGAGCAATGGATCGACCTCGGCGGTGATTGCCGCCATCGACACCGTGGAAGTCTCCGACGCCACCGAGTTCATCAAGCGCCTTTCCAAAGAGACGGGCATTCCAACCACCAACATCATCCTTACCGCGACGCACGATCACAATGCGCCCATCGTGGGGATGATCGATGCCTCCGGAATGCATCCGGCCGGTCCCGGTGGGGCGGCTTTTCTGGCCAAGCTCCACGACGACCTGATAAAGGCCGTCAAGCAGTGTCAGACCAACTTGCAGCCAGTTCGGCTGGGCATCGATTCCGGCCGCTGCTACATCAATATCAATCGCGACCTGAACGGCAAGCGGGGGCCGGAATCCCTGTATCCGTCCGACAAGACGGTCTGGGT
>JBECKW010000036.1:0-7644 GCA_040235505.1 Desulfobacterales bacterium | reverse complement strand
ATGGACATTCGTCTTCCCCGGGCGCTTGTGGGCGCTCTGGTGGGCGGGGCCCTTGCCGTCAGCGGTACGGCATTTCAGGGCCTGTTCAAAAACCCCCTGGTAAGCTCCGGCATCCTGGGGGTCAGTTCCGGGGCGGGCTTCGGCGCCGCCTTGTCCATTCTGCTCTTTCACTCGGTGGCGGCCACCTACCCCATGGCGCTTTTTTTCGGTATTCTGGCCGTGTTCCTGAGCTACATGATCGGCAGTATCTACCGGAGAACCCCGGCCATCATGCTGGTGCTGGGGGGGGTGATCGTGGCGTCGGTTTTTTCCGCCCTGCTTTCCCTGGTCAAATATGTGGCGGACCCTTACGAACAGCTGCCGGCCATCGTGTTCTGGCTCATGGGCTCCCTGGCCGGTGCCCGAATGAAGGATGTCGTCCTCGCGGCCCCGCCCATACTTCTCGGGGCGGTGGGGCTGTGGTGCGTCCGGTTCAGGATCAACGTGCTGTCCATGGGAGATAAGGAGGCGCGCACCCTGGCCGGCGGAATGGGACTCACCCGCACCCTGGTCATCGTCTGCGCCACACTGGCCACGGCCGGTGCGGTTTCGGTTGCCGGGGTCATCGGATGGATCGGCCTGATCATTCCCCATATCGGACGTATGCTGGTGGGCAACGACAACCGGATCCTAATTCCAGTGAGTTTTTCCCTGGGGGCCAGTTTTCTGATTCTGATCGATATCACCAGCCGGGTCCTCACCGGAGCCGAAATTCCCATCGGCATCCTGACCGCCCTTTGCGGCGCACCTTTTTTCGTCTACCTGCTGAAGAAAACCAAAGGCCGGGGGTGGTAGGCATGTCCCTGATCGATGTTGAGGATATCAGCTTCGGATACAACGGCAAGCCTGTTTTCCGGGATATCGGTTTTCGTGTGGACCGGGGCGAGGTCTTCTGTCTGCTGGGGCCCAACGGATGCGGCAAAACAACCCTTCTGGATTGCATCCTGGGCTTGCTGTCCCCTGAACGGGGCCGGATCCTGGTTCGGGGCAAGGACGCATCCAACGCCAGGTCCGGCCACCTGTCGCGATCCATGGCATATGTTCCCCAGAATCACGAAGGGACTTTCCCGTATTCGGTCACCAATATGGTGCTGATGGGAAGGGCCACGCACATCCCCTTTTTCGCAACGCCCGGGCCCGAGGATTACCGGATTGCCCGGGAGGCCCTCGAGCAGGTGGGGATGACGGCCATGGCCGATCGTCCTTACACCCTGCTGAGCGGCGGCGAACGCCAGTTGGTGATCATTGCCCGGGCCCTGGCCCAGAAAACCCCCGTGATCGTCATGGACGAACCCACGGCCCACCTGGATTTCAAACACGAGTTCATCGTTCTGGAAACCATCATGAACCTGGTGCGCTCCCGGCACCTGGCGGTGATCATGGCCACACACTTTCCCAACCATGCCTTCTTTTTTGAAAGCCGGGATATTCCCACCCGCGTGGCCCTGCTCCACCGGGGCCGGTTTCTGGACATCGGACGTCCCCGGGAGGTCCTGACCGCAGGCAGCATACAGACCCTGTACGGCATCGGCGCCACCATCATATCCTTCGACAACAACGGGGTCCCCCAAAGCCATGTTATTCCGGTAAAAGGAGAAATCGATTGAAAAAGAGTCTTACGCTCCAGTGCGGTATCGTTTTGTTGATGGCGATTCTTTTGGCCCCTGCGCCCGGCGTCGGGCGGGAGGTCACCGATTGCGCGGGGCGGGTCGTGAACCTGCCTGAAACCGTGACAAGAATTGCCTGTCTTTATTCGTTTGCCGGACATGCCGTCGCCCTGCTGGGACGGGGACCGGATATCGTGGCCGTGGCAAAGGGCCTCAAACGGGACACCCTGCTCCTTGAAATCTGCCCGTCCATCGAGAATGCCCTGGTTCCCAAAACCGGGAGGGGGGTGAATATCGAGGAACTTCTGAAAGCCCGCCCCGATATCGTGTTCGTCTCACCGGACGTGGGGGCGGACGCAGGGGAAACCGACAAATTGAAAGCGGTGGGCATCCCTTACCTGGTGGTGGATTATGCGACTCTGGCCCAGCAGCAACAGGCCGTCTCCATGATCGGGCAGGCCATCGGGCGATCCGAAGAAGCAACGGCATATGTCCAGTATTATAAACAGTGTATTCAAAGGGTTCAGGCGACCTTGTCGACGCTCCCGGAGAGCGAGGTGATCCGGGTGTATCAATCGGTCAACGAGCCGATGCGGACCGCCATCCCCCGAAGCCTCACCACCGGCTGGCTGGACGTTCTGGGAGTGATCAACGTGGCCGACATCACGGAGCCGGGGGCGTCGGAAGGCAAGCAGACGGTGTCCCTCGAACAGATTCTTCTCTGGAATCCGGATGTCATCCTGGTCAACGAGCCCGCCTCGCAAGAAAAGATTCTCGCCGACCCGTCATGGGCCCCGCTGAAGGCGGTCCGGGAGCACAAGGTGTATCTGATGCCCATCGCCCTGTCCCGCTGGGGGCATCCCGGCTCCATCGAAACGCCCCTGGCCGTTCTCTGGGCGGCCAAGACATTGTACCCGCACCGGTTTGAAACCCTTGACATGGCCGCCGAAACCCGATCTTTTTACCAGAGGTTTTTCAATTACCGGCTTTCGGACCATGAGATCCAGCAGATTCTCGAAGGCAAGCTCAAACGAAAACCCAAAAATCAAAATGCAGGAGGTGGGCAGTGAAATGTTTGCTGTGCATCGATGATACCGATGAAAAAGGGGGGCCGGGGACCGGCCATCTGCTGCAGGCGATATGCGATCAAATCGAAGAAAAAGGCTGGGGAAGCTGTTCGGCCATTTCCCGCCACCAGCTGTTCGTGGACGATGCCATCCCCTACACCTCCCACAACAGCGCCCTGTGCTGCGAGGTACAACTCAACCGCCCCTCACCGGACGAACTTATCGCCTTCTGCGGCGCCTGGCTGGAAGAAAACAGTGCGCCCGGGTCGGACCCGGGGCTCTGCGTGGTTCCGTGCAATTCCACTACCGATGCCCGCCGGCTCATCGATTTCGGACGGCGGGCCAAACAGACCGTCCTGACCAAACCGGATGCCTACCGCCTGGCCGGAGATATCGAGGTCCATCTGTCCGAGCACGGCGGAACCGGGCAGGGGGTGGTGGGCGCCCTGGCCGGGGCAGGCCTCCGGCTGTCGGAAAACGACGGCCGGTTCAGGGGCTGGTACCACCTGGGAAGAGCAGGGGACAGCTGCCGGGTGGCGGATTTGACCGTCCATCCGTTTATCGACGCGGTGCAGATCGAGGCAACGGGACAGCCGCTATCTCCTGAAACGGTGGTTCGGTTCGGGGGAGATGAACTGAAGCTCGTCCTGAAAGGAGGACGGCAGACGCTCCTTGTGACGGAAACGGAGGATGGCTGGAGAACCCTGACGAAAGCAGAGGTCAAGCGGTATTGACCACAATCCGCCGCCCTGTTTCTTCCATGTGATATCCGCCCAGTTCTGCAACCCGGTTTTTAAACGTAGCGCTTTCAATGACATCGAGAAGGTGCCGGATTGGATCGGTGTCCATATATTGCAGGGGAATCGCAAGATCGTAACGCTCCGTGACCATGGGGATGAAGTCGAGATCCAGGGCCCGGGCCGCGGCAAAAATGCCGAGCCCCACGTCCGCGACACCGCCGAGCACCGCAACGGCCACGGACATGTGGGTGTATTCTTCTGATTCATATCCGGCAATGCGGGCCGGGTCCATCCCCACGGCGGCGAGTTTGTAGTCGAGAAGTATTCGGGTGCCGGAACCGGCCTGGCGGTTGATGAAACGGATATCATCCCGGCCCAGGTCTTCGACGCCCTTCACCCGTTTTGGATTTCCCCTGGCCACCATCAGCCCCTGGTCCCTGTGCATCAGCGTCACGAGGCAAACCGGAATATCCGGAAGGTGTTTCTTGACATAGGAGACATTGTAGCTGCCGTCGGCAGTATCCAGAAGGTGGGTGCCGGCGAGGTGACATCCCCCGTTTTTAATGGCCATGAGCCCTCCCAGGCTGCCCACATGGCTCGAGGAGAGCGTCAGGTCGCCGTAGCGGGACTTGAGCTCATCCGCCAGAATGTCCAGGGCATTGTCATGACTTCCCACCGCCACGATGGTGTTTTGAATGGCGGAAAGCGGGCGAAGCAATTCGGCCGTCACGGGCTTGTTCTGCAGGATGCCTTCCGAAGAAGACGGAATCCGGATGATGCCGTCGGCCTGGGTCAGGGAGGTGATGGTGCCGGCCCCCCTGGGAAGCGGCGAGGCGACGAACCGATTCCCCACCTTCCCGAGTTTTACCCGGACAAATTCATCGAGGCCCAGCCGGGAGGCGATCTTCCGTGTCGGCTCCACCGTGACGGCCTCGCGCTGGGGCGCCGGCACCCCCAGCGTTTGGCAGATGAGGGGGGCGACAAACTGTTCGAACGCCATGGCCGCCGACACCGGATAGCCGGGAATGCCCACGGCGGGCTTGCCCCGGACTTTGCCGAGGATAACGGGTTTCCCCGGCATCATGGTGACCCCGTGGACCCAGATTTCCCCAAGGTCCAGGAATGTCTGTTTGGTGCAGTCTTCCGAGCCCGCCGAAGATCCGCCGATGACAAGCACCATGTCGGCATCCCCGTCGGCCGCCTTTTTGACGGCTTCCTTGATCAGGTCAAGGTCGTCGATGGTGGTCTCCCACCGCTCATATCGGCCCCCCGCCGCTTCGGCCATTTTCCCCAGCATGTGGGAATTACTCTCAAAGATTTGTCCCGGTTTGATGGTGTCCGGATCGCTCTCAGGGTTTGCCATTTCTTTTCCCGTTGGAAGAATGACCACCAGGGGACGCTTTTTCACCGGGACATGAAAGATGCCGCCGGCAATCAGGGCACCCACGCAGTAAGGGGTGACCAGGTGGTTCTGGGGAAACAGGAGCTGGGTGGCCACGATATCCTCGCCCATTTTTCGGACGTGCTGCCAGGGGAAGGCCGGGGCTTCGATGTCGATGCGGCCCTCATCGTGAACATCGACCTGCTCGATCATGATCACCGCATCGCATCCGTCGGGGAGTATGTGGCCGGTGTTGACGTAAAAGGCATCCTCCCCGATGGTCAGGGTTTTCGGCCGCCCTTCGGCCGCGCCGTAGGTGTTTTCCGCAAGCACGGCCACTCCGTCCATGGCGGCGGCATGGTATCCGGGCGCGGATGCCCGGGCGAACACCGGCTGGGCCAGGATTCGGCCCACGGCATCCGGCACCGGCATTTTCTCGGTCCGGGTCATCCGAAAGTCGGCAAATTTTTCTAAAAAAAGATCCCTTGCACGGGCGAGGGGGGTCATTTCCAGATATATATTTCGTTTAATGTTCATATGTTATATCAGAATCACATGTACCCGGGCGCCTTTTTCAAGCCCTTCGCTGTTCTCGTCGATGGCAACGATGCCGTCGGCCTGGACCAGCGTGTGGATCAGGCCGGATTTTCCCAGAATCGGTTCCGCCCAGTATTCGCCGTCTTTCCGAACCAGACGCACCCGGACAAAGTCCGTCCGTCCCTGGGTCGAGGCGATGTTTCGAACCAGGCGGGCGGGGATCGGCCATTGCCGCCTTCGGTCGGGCATCAGGCCCTCCAATTGCTCCAGGAAAGGCCTTACCACGATTTCAAATACGATCATGGCGGATACCACGTGCCCGGGAAGTCCCCACACCGGTTTACCGGCGGCCCGGGCAAGGATCGTCGGTTTCCCGGGACGGATGGGAACGCCGTGAACGAGCACTTCGGCCTCCGGCAGTCTGCCAATGGCATCCAGGGCATAATCCCGGGGACCCACGGAACTCCCCCCCGAAATAATGAGCATATCTGTTTCGCCATGTGCCCGGGCGCATATCTCCTGCATCGAAGTCATATCGTCGTTTACAATCCCGTAACAAATGACGCTGCCGCCGGCTCGGTTTACCAGGCCGGCAAGGGAAAAGGAATTGACATCACGGATCTGTCCATAGAGAGGCGTCTGGGTCAACGGCACCAGTTCGTCCCCGGTGGAAAGAATTCCCACCACCGGCCGTTTGAAGACTTGGACGGTGGAGTGACCAAAGGCTGCCAGCAGGCCGACTTCCTGTGCGCGAAGCACGCCCCCCCGGGAGAGGATCCGCCGGCCCGCCTCGACGTCCTCCCCGGCCTGAATAACGTGCTGACCCGGCGCCACGCTTCGATACACTTCGATGGTGGTATCATCCACCATTTCCGAGTGTTCGATCATCACTACACTGTCGGCGCCTTCCGGAAGCGCACCGCCGGTGGAAATCCGGGCCGCTTCACCGGGGCCGAGGGAGAATTCGGGTCGCCGGCCCATGATGACGCTGCCCTTGAGTGAAAGATACGCCGGACTTCCTTCCGAAGACCCGAACGTGGAAGAGGCCCGGACGGCATATCCGTCCATCACCGACCGGCTGAAGCCGGGAAGATTTTCGGAAGCCTCGATATCTTCCGCCAGGACGCGCCCCGTGGCATCGGCCAGGGAAACGGCCTCGGTTCCTACAGGCGAAAAGCCAGGTACATGGGAGAAAACCGTATCCAAGTCCGTCACATTGAAGAATGCTTTCATGGCAATGTTTCTACCATAAAGGGTTTAGGGGTTCAAATTTTAATTTTTGACAGACCGCCGTTAGAAATGCTACCAGATGAAATCCGACATTTTCAGCAAGTTGTTGCAATTATGCGACAACGGTTTAAATCATGGATTTGAAGAAAAAGAGCAGACCAATGAAGTTGAAAGACCCATCACTGTTTCGCGATCAGTGTTATATCAACGGGAAGTGGGTCCCGGCGGACACCGGTTTAGCAGCCGAAATTCACAACCCGGCCGACGGAAGTCTTCTGGGGACGGTTCCCGCCATGGGGGCCGGCGAGACCCGCCGGGCCATCGAAGCTGCGGCCGCGGCTTTCCGATCCTGGAGCACGCTTCCCCCCAAAAAGCGATCCATTATCCTCCGCAAGTGGTTTGAACTGGTGATGGAAAACCGGGAGGATTTGGCCCACATCATGACCTTCGAACAGGGAAAGCCTTTTCCGGAAGCCCGGGGGGAGGTGGCTTACGGCGCTTCCTACCTGGAATGGTTTTCGGAGGAAGCCAAGCGGATGTATGGCGATACCCTGAGCCATCAGCATCCGGACAAACGTCTCATTGTGATCAAACAGCCCATCGGGGTTTGTGCCGCCATTACGCCGTGGAATTTCCCGTCTGCCATGATTACACGGAAAGTCGCCCCTGCACTTGCCGCCGGGTGCACCGTGGTGCTGAAGCCGGCGCCCCAAACCCCCTATTCAGCCCTGGCACTTTGCGAGCTTGCCCGGCGTGCCGGTGTGCCGGCGGGGGTTTTGAACGTGGTGACCGGGGACGAAGAGAAGATCGGTGGGGAATTGACCGCCAATCCGCTGGTGCGCAAGCTCAGCTTTACCGGTTCGACGGCCGTGGGGAAACTGCTCATACGCCAATGCGCTGACACGGTTAAAAAGCTCTCTCTGGAACTGGGGGGCAACGCCCCGTTCATTGTCTTTGACGATGCCGATATCGATGCGGCGGTGGAGGGTGCGGTGGCGTCCAAGTTCCGGAATACCGGCCAGACCTGCGTGTGCGCAAACCGG